>CAYYEC010000316.1:0-5082 GCA_964470745.1 uncultured Eubacteriales bacterium
TGTCCAAGTTGTAATTATCATCGTCCAAAAACAGAAATCACATGTACAAAAGTAGTGAAATTATCAAGTTCATATTCTAATATTACATTTTCAATAGGTAATCCAGAAGATGATAATAATGAATTAATAGCTAGAATCAACCTCCCTGGATTATATAATATTTATAACGCTTTAGCAGCTATTTCCTGTGGTACACTTTTAGATCTTCCAATAGAAAATACAATAACCGCCTTAAGTAAATTTGAATGCGGATTTGGAAGAATGGAGTCTATAAGCACACAGGGTAAAAATCTAAAAATTATTTTAGTTAAAAATCCTACAGGTTTTAATCAGGTTTTAAACTATTTATTGACAGAAGAAAAAAACATGCAGGTTGCATTTTTAATAAATGATAACCTTGCAGATGGAACAGATATATCCTGGCTTTGGGATGTTGACTTTGAAACACTTTGCAAAATTCAAGATAAGATTACAAATGTGTATACATCAGGTATTCGAGGAGAAGATATGGCTGTAAGGTTAAAATATGCGGGTATATTTGGTAACAAAATAAACATTGTTAAGAATTATACTGAGCTAATAGATACAGCATTATCAAATGCAGAGCATGGACAAAACATTTATTTTCTTCCAACTTATACTGCTATGATGGATATAAGAAAAGATTTAAAAAATAAGTTTAAACTTAAAGAATTTTGGAAGTAATTAGAGCTACGATCCAAGCTATATTCTAACGAAGGGAACGGTATTTTATATGTACGAATTAAACATATGTCATCTATATCCTGATCTTTTAAATCTTTATGGAGATAGAGGAAATATAATTTCTTTAAAAAGGCGCTGCGAATGGAGAGGCATCTCAGCAAATGTTCATAATATAACAATGGATGAAGCCTTTGTTCCGGAAAACTATGATATTATTTTCTTAGGTGGCGGACAAGATTATGAACAAGAAATAATTCAAAAGGATTTAATTATAAAAAAGGGTACTGAAATAAGGAATGCTATTGAAAATAATAAGGTGTTTCTTTGCATTTGCGGAGGTTATCAGCTTCTTGGAAATTATTATAAAACTTGGGATGGTAAAGAAATCGAATTTCTAGGGGCTTTAGACTTATGGACCATAGGCGGAGAAAAAAGAATGATTGGAAATATTGTATTCCAATGTGATTTCCTCACATCTGAGTCAAATGATGGTCTGATCGTTGGATTTGAAAATCATTCAGGTAAAACCTATTTGGGTGAAGAGTTAATACCTTTAGGAAAAGTTATAAAAGGCTATGGGAATAACGGAGAAGATGGTTTTGAAGGAGCTATTTATAAAAATGTATACTGCTCCTACTCTCACGGAAGTTTGCTTCCAAAAAATCCTTCCCTTGCGGATCATTTAATAACTCTGGCTTTAAATCAAAAGTACAAAGACTTTGTTTCTTTACAACAAATAGATGATAAATTTGAAAATCTGGCTAAAAACGAAATGCTAAAAAGAATAATATAAAAAAGAAAAGATTTCTCACGGAAATCTTTTCTTTTTTATATTATTCTTTTCTTGGTTAATTAAATGTATACTTCAATTTTCCCATAACATTTTCAATAGGTACGCACCCAATATATCTGCTATCCATGCTATTATTTCTATTATCACCCATTACAAATATATGTTTATCCGGAACAACAATTTTTTTATCAGAAGTATAAAGCATAGGTTCCTTTATCTGGTCTTCTTCTAAAGGTACACCATTTCTTACTACTTTACCACCTTTAAACTCTAATACATCACCAGATTTACCTATAACCCTTTTCACCCAATAATTATCATTCTTACGATTAAACATTTTCTGAGCAATTACATTATAAGTAAAAGTATCTGTTATATCATCTTTTAGGCTATGCTTTCTATCTACTCTACTATCTATAATAACAATGTCATTATAGTCTGGCTCTATATCAAAAGTATGAATTATCTTTGAGACCACTCCAAAATTGCCATCGTGTAGTGTCGGCTCCATTGAACTTCCTACCACTATATGAGTCTGAAATATAAACAAATTAATACATACTGCAATAACAACAGCCAATACTATAGTTTTAATCCAATCAAAAATTTCTTTAACTATTCTCATATTTTTTCTCCTAAATTTATGCTCTATAGGTGTTTCGAATAATCTAATATTCAATCATCTTCATGTAGATTATTTAGTACGAAACATATCATATAAATATTGTTATAAAATCATTTTAACATATTACATCCAATATCTGCAAGCAGAAAGAATATTTTGCTACAAATGTGAAGCTTTTTTTAGAAATAAATCATAAAAACTACCTCTTCTGAAAAAAATAGTGTAAAATCATTATATTGATAATATAATAATTACTATTTTATTTAGGAGCTGAAAATGGATAGGTATAATTTAACCAAAAGAATTGCTATATTAGGAATTTTTGCTAACATTCTCTTACTAATTATAAAACTAGTCATAGGATTTATTAGTAAAAGCCAGGCTATGATTGCTGATGGATTTAATAGTGCAGGTGATGTGTTCGCCTCGGTAATGACTTTTATCGGAAATAAAATCGCAAGTCAACCAGAAGATCAAAATCATCCTTATGGTCATGGTAAAGCAGAATACATATTTTCAATGATTATTAGCTTTTCTTTATTAATAGTTGCTTATACTATATTTAGAAGTTCTTTAGACTCCATTATTAGTAAAGAGCATTTTCAATTTTCCTGGTGGTTGGTTACAGTTGCTATATTAACAATTGTTTTAAAGCTTTCATTGTTTATATATACAAAAAGAGCAGGAAATAAGACAGAAAATCTACTTATTATAGCAAACTCTGAAGATCATCGAAATGATGTTTTTGTTACATCCTCCACCCTCCTAGGTATTATCTTAGGAAACTACGGAATTTATTGGGTAGATGGAATTGTCGGTTTAGGAATATCTCTTTGGATAGCATTTACAGGAATTAAAATATTCTCTAATTCTTATAATGTTCTCATGGATACAAATATAAATAATAAATTTAGATCCGATATTATTAAAATAATTGAGACTATAAATGGAGTAGACCATGTAGATAATGTAACTGCAAAACCTATAGGTATTGGGTATATCTTGATTGTCAAGGTTTCCGTTAAGGGCGAAATGACTGTAAACGAAAGTCATTCTGTAGCTGCTAGAATTAAAGAAAGGTTAAAAGAAGGAAAATATATTGGTGATGTTGTTGTACATATAAATCCAGCTTAGCTGGATTATGCATAGACCTGGTTTCCCCTAAATAATTGTTACTCTATTTCTATTTCAATTGAAGTAATTGGTTGGGGATTGGTTTGTCTATAAAATCCCGCAGCAAAAATAGTGCATTTTCCTTTTTTCTTTGGGATAAAAATAGTGATTCTGTCAGGATTCAAATTTTCATTTTTCCCAAAATAATTCTCAAGTTCTTTTTCCGTAAGCTTTTCTAAAAGCTCTTCTCCTTCAATTATCTCACCAAATTCATTAGAGTTCGGATACCACATAGTCCGGTATATACCCGATAACTCTTCCGGTACTTCAAGCTTTAGAGGAATTTTATCTCCAACTTTTATTTTGGTATCGGGAATGATAATTTTGCCGCTTAGCCGTGTGTGGTCACATCCTGTTAAAGATAGTATAGATATAAATATAAGTAAACAAATAAAATATTTCTCAATCATGTTTGATATTTCTCCTCTGATTGATTGAGTGTGACAGTTGATGTTTCTTTGACACAAATATGTCAAAGAAACATCAACTGTCACACTCAATATCCCATGGCTTCATCATTTATATAAAGTCTCATAACTCCATCTCTTTCTTCTGATTCGAATCTTACATGGTTATCCGGCATAAAATACTCATAACTCTCATAATCTATTTTACCTGAGATAATACCTGATTCAATGAGATTGTCATTCATTATCCTATCAGTTATATCAGAGTCAAATATAGAGTAGAGTGCTTTGCATATGCTTACTGTTTCTTCGTTTTGCATATCTTTTTTCCACTCAAAAATTATAAAGCTTAGGGTGCTTCTGTTTTTTTTAAACCCAACCCTTAAATTCATATTTTCATGAAATTCATAAATTACTTCTCTTTTGTTTTCGATTTCAGTTATTTTATAATTATACTCCTTTATTCTATCATTAAAATTTTTTTCAAAATCACTTCTTTCAATATACAGACTGTCCTCGTAATTGGGATTACCTATCATATATGTTGTATTACCCCTTATTTGTATCCGTATATTTAATATCAGTAATGAAATGGCTACCATCACAGCTATTGAAGTAATAATTATTATGCGTTTAAGATGAAATTTTCTTTCTTTTTTATTTTTCATAGTTGGTCTCCTTTATTACCAATCGTCACCGCCGCCGCCGCCGGAGCCGCCGCCTGCCTCGCCTCCGTCGGAGCTTCCTCCGCCATCACTTCCGGAAGATGATTTTGTGCTTGATGAAAATGAATCCACAAATACTGCCGTGCTTGCTGCCATAGTTGATGCAAACTGCACACTGTTGAAATGCTTTCCTGTGTTATTTGATTTATACCACTCGGGAGGCTCTATAGTAATACTTTCAAATTTTCTTGCCCACTTGTCTGTTACTCCGAGAACCATAGCGTATGGAAGTACATTATAAAAATATGCCGGATTTTCTTCTACCATCATATTTATCCTGTCCTTTTCCGCATAGGCTATAAAATCTTTGAAACCCAGTATTTTCTCCATATATTTATCACCGTTTTGGGTTCTTCTGTTGCAGTTTTCGGCAAGGAGTGAAATAAAAAAGCATGTTATATAGCCTGTGAAAACCATAAGCTTTAAGTTATAAGGTAGATACCAGGTTCCAAAGCCCGCAGTTACAAGAAATAGCAGCCCATATTTTAAGGCAGGTTTTACCCGGAATCTTGGAAGCATCTTTTTCCAATTTGCTATAAGCCATGATAACCTGATTACAGGAAAGGCCATTATGATTCCTATTATAACGGCAGGTGCAACATGCTCGCCAAAAAGTCCTGCCTCATGGTCATAGCTTATTCCGTAGCCCACGGT
>CAYYEC010000317.1:0-5079 GCA_964470745.1 uncultured Eubacteriales bacterium
GTATATGGGCTTATCAGAGAGATAATTACGGTTATAAGAATTTGAGGAGTTTTCCATTATTAATAAACTTAGCGGGCTTTCCTTATATAGATGTGAGGGTAAGTTTCAATTCTTTTCTACCTAAAGAGTTCAATGACGATATAAGTGAAAAACTGATTAATTACTACATGGAAAAACTTGCTGAAAACCCTAAAAACCATGACAAGGTAGAATTTGAAATAATTTATTCCTGCTATACTTTTGATTTGATTGATAGAGTTCGGAATTTAAAAGATTATGGATTTTCAAAGAGTGAAATTAATGAAATTATCACCGGACTAAAAAACCTTACAAACCAGATAATTGACGTTGAAAATGGATATTTATGCAAGGATATAAGCAAAATAGAAGAGCTTGATTTAAGACGTAAAAAAATTATGGAGAGCTCTCTTGATAATGTATCAAAGATTTATTGGCTTTTAGAAGACTGTAAAAGGTATGGGACTCTTCCTTTTGCCGGATTGGCGAGAGGTGGATTTATTGCTGTACAGATGCTTAAATCTCTTGTAACTGTAGGCATTTTAAGCGATTCTGATTATAGCAACTATATTAGCGAGCTAAATACTGTAAGTTCAGAAATGAATCATGATTTATGCAATCTTGATGAAAAGGAATTCCTGAATAAATATGGGCACCTTCGCCCCGGAACATATAATATTCTTTCTAAAAGGTATGATGAAGCACCTGAAAGGTATTTTGATTTCAGCAAAAGAAATGTACTCAAGAAAAAATCTGAATCATTTATGCTTTCCATCAACCAATTAAAAAAAATAAAGGAATTGATAACAGAGCATGGACTCAAAATGGATATTTTGCAGCTGTTTGACTTTTTTAAACTAGCTATAGAAGGCAGGGAGTATTCAAAATTTGTATTTACAAAAAATCTAAGTGATGCCATGAGCCTTTTTGAAAAGTTGGCCGGAGAAAACGGAATAACTGCTGATGATGCATCTTATGCAGATATTTCTGTTATAAAACAAGCCTATGATTCAGAAATTGATATTAATGTACTGATGAAAAAAAGTATTGAAAATGGAAAAGAACGATATAAAGATACTCTCCATCTGACGTTGCCTACGATTATAATAAATCCTGGTGATGTATGGGCTTTTCATCAATCGGAGTCCGATCCCAATTTCATTACAATGCAAAAAACAGTTGGCAAGGTTGTATCTACTCGTAATAGAAATGAAGAATTTAAAGATGGCATTATATTTATTCCCAGTGCTGATCCCGGATATGACTGGATATTTTCTAAAAATATTACTGGATTGGTTACAATGTATGTAGGAGTAAATTCACATATGGCTATAAGAGCAGGAGAGCTATCAATACCTGCAGTTATAGGCATAGGAGAAAATCTGTATAAAAAATATTGCAAAGCTCGTATTTTGGAAATTGATTGTGCTAGCAGAAACGTGAGGATTCTAGCATGAAGTTATTGGCATTGACTCAAAGAGTTGAGCTGGTTGGGAAATATAAAGAAAAAAGGGACTGTCTTGACCAAAAATGGATTGATTTTGTAATGAGTTGCGGATTTATACCACTGGTACTGCCGAATAATTTAAGTGTTGTTAAACAATTAGTCAGTGAATTTAATATTTCGGGGATTGTATTGACAGGTGGCAACAATCTGACGAAGTATGGGGGAGATGCACAGGAAAGAGATGACGCTGAGAAATTTTTAATGGATTTTGCTATTGAAAGAGACCTGCCATTACTTGGAGTTTGCAGAGGAATGCAGGTTATACAGGATTTTTTTGGAGTAAGCCTGGAGAATGTAGAAGGACATGTTGCAGTTAACCATAAATTGTTTATCAATGAAAAAGAAGTATTGATAAATAGCTATCATTCATTTGGCTCAAAAAAAAGTGTTGATAAACTTCTTGTTAAAGCTAGATCAGAAGACGGTGTTATAGAAGCAATCCAACACCGCAGTAAGAAAATTTATGGAATTATGTGGCATCCTGAAAGGAATGGATCCTTTGAAGAATTTGATATTAAATTTATTAATAAAATATTTGGAAAATGAGGTATGAGGATATGAAACATGGCGATTTCACAAGCTTGGCAAAACAGTATATCAATAGACCAGGATATTCACTAAGCGTATTAAAATACCTTGCAAAAGGTATCAGTGATAATATACATGAATTGGTACTGGCTGATGTGGGAGCCGGAACAGGAAAATTGACTGAAAATCTTGTGGAACTGGGATTAAAGGGTTATGCAGTAGAGCCCAATGATGCGATGCGTCAGGAAGCAATAAACAGTAAGGTAACCCTTGGAAGTTTTAGGTGGCTTAAAGGCTGTGCAGAAAATACAGGTCTTGAGAAATCTTCAGTTGATTGGGTATTGATGGGCTCTTCATTTCACTGGACTGATAAAATGGTGGCATTGAATGAGTTTCACAGGATGTTGAAAGATGGAGGTTTTTTTACTGCCTGTTGGAATCCTAGAGATATCGAAAAGAATGAACTCCATAAGGAAATTGAAAGTATAATAAACTTTTATATTCCGGATTTAAAACGAGTTTCTTCCGGGTCCCATAAAAACATGGCGGGTGTTGATGAAGACTTGCTGTCAACAGATAAGTTTACAAATCTTATTTTTATGGAAGCGCCTCATGAGGAAGTTATGAGTAAAGAACGGTATATGGGTGCATGGCGTTCAGTAAACGATATCCAGGTGCAGGCAGGACCCCAAAAATTTGAAAAAATAATAAATGATATAGAGAATCTACTGAAAAATATTGATTCTATTACTGTACCATACAAGACCAGAGCATGGACTGTTCAAGCAAAATAACAGATGAAGGTTATTCGGTAATTTTATTTAAAACCCATGAATAAATATACAAAAAAGGTGATGTGAATGAAAGCAATTATCTTAGCGGCAGGTAGAGGAAGCAGAATGGGGAACAAAACAAAAGATATCCCTAAATGTCTTACAGAGTTGTGTGGGAAGACACTTCTTGAACGTCAGATTGATGCGTTAAAACAGGCTGGAGTGAATAAAATAGGAATTGTAAGAGGTTATATGTCTGAAAAAATCAATGTTAAGGGAATGAAGTATTTTGAAAATACAAGGTGGAATGAGACAAATATGCTTATGAGTTTATGCTGTGCTGATGAATGGCTCAAATCTGACGAGTGCATAGTCAGCTATTCTGATATTGTTTATACTGATGAAGCTATAAGGCTGTTAACCAGTTGCAAAAAGAATATTTCCATGACATACAATACTAAATGGCTGGATTTATGGAAAGAAAGGTTTGAAAATCCATTAAGTGATGCTGAAACCTTCAAGATCGACGAAAATAATTATATAACGGAGATAGGAAGTAAAGCCCAATCATTGGATGAAATCGAAGGTCAGTATATGGGTCTTTTAAAATTCACACCAGTTGGTTGGCAGGAAATCAAAGGTTATTTAAATACACTTGAAGATTTAAGAATAAACAAGATGGATATGACAAGTCTTTTATCCAAGCTTATAAAGAATGGAACAGGGATTTATGCTGTTCCCTATGATGGATTTTGGTATGAAGTTGATAACGAAAATGATATGAATCTATATGAGAAAAATTATAATTATATTTAACAGCACAAAGCCAGATTATAAAATAAATTTCCATATATATTAAAATCAATAAGTATGTTACAGTACATCCGGAAAAGGTATGCTTCCAAAAAGTTTCAAAGCACTTACTATATTCCTTTCAACTACTATATAGTAAATTCAACTTTGAAGTCTTTTCTAACGGGTCATTCCAGATGTATGAATCTAATTTAGTGCTATGTAGAATGGCTTCGTAGAGTGAAACTTTTTTCCAGCATACCTTTTCCTACTGTAAAGTACTTATTGACTTATATATAATTTATTTATTGCGTTCCATATAGCGAGCTTTTTTCTAAGAATACTTGATATAGATAATGCCTGTCCCATATGATATAATATTATTGCTGTATAAATAAATATAGGAGTATAAATATGTCTATGGTAAAGGGCTGTTTTTTAAAATACATTTCTCTTTTGATCATTATATATTTTGTATTTTTATCTTCAGGATGTGTTGATAAAGATATTATATCTAATGATGCCAAAGACAATATACCAAATGAGGATAAGCCTATAAAAATAAGATTTATTAGCAGCTGGGGAGGTTTTGACACAAAAGCTGAGGCACTTGAAAATATACTTAATGATTTTATGAAAAAAAATCCAGATATAAAAGTAATTAATGAATCAATGGCTGGAAGTGATTTCTTATTTAAAATCAAAAAGGATTTTGCTTCAGGAAATAACCCTGATGTTTTTTGCCTTTGGCCGGGTTCTGATATAAAAGCATTGATTAAAGCTGGAAAAGTTGCAGATTTGACTGATATTCTTGAAAATGATAAACCATGGAAAGACTCCTTTAATTCATTTGAGTGGTCTTCTATTATGATTGATAAAAGAATATATGGTTTGCCTGTTGAGGTAATTTTTGAAGCATTATTTTGTAATATAGATTTGTTTAAAAAGTATAATGTAAAAAGACCAGCGAATTTTAATGAATTAAAAGAAGCAGCAATAAAATTTCGTGAAGTAGGTATTATACCTATAGCTTTTAACGATGAACCTGAAGGCTCATATCTATATCAAAATATAATAACAGGAATTGGTGATATTGAAGAAATTGAATCTCCAATAGTAAACCATGAAGTAGGTCAATGCTACATTGATGCGATGAAATATGTAAAAGAACTATTTAAATTAGGTGCATTTCCCGATAATGCACTCACCCTGAGTAATAATGAAAGAGATAATCTCTTTATTGAAAAGAAGGCAGCAATGATAGTGCAAGGGTCGTGGTTCATAGGCAATTTTGATAGTCAGGATAGAACGGTAGAGATAGTTCCATTTCCTAAAGTTGAGCCTGATAATAAGTATCCTTCCATGGTAAAAGGTCTTGGAGCAGGAGTATATTATATGAGTCAGAAAACAATGCAAAACAAGACACAAAAAGATGCTTCACTGAAATTTATGAAGTATATG
>CAYYEC010000318.1:0-5078 GCA_964470745.1 uncultured Eubacteriales bacterium
ACTTGAGTTTTATATAGTAATAATATACATTTGAGTATTGGTATAATATTCCTTTATAAGTTTATTATTTATTTAGCACAACAGATTAATTATTATATATATGCAGGAATTATTGAAAAGTATGTCGAAATATATAAATGAAAAAATTCTAAGCAATGAAGGAAGATGAATGTTTGAGATGATAAGGTTATTATTAGAACGTTTTTATTGCAAGCTGCATACTTTATCTATATTTCAGAAAATGGTCTGTTATATTATCTTTATTATAGTTATTCCGTTGTCTGTTTCATACTATTTTTCTGAAAGAAATTCCAGTGAAATAATTATTGAACAGGTCTGCAAGAATACGCTTAGTTCTATTGAACTTGCCTCCAGCAGTATAAAAAACCTTCGAGTAAGATTGCTTTCAGCAGCTTTATTCGTTAACAGGGATCCAGGTATTAATGAATTACTGAGCCAGGATACAGGTGACTACATAATGAATAACACCGGTGATTATAAGGATCAGTTAAATGAGTACCAGAAATTTAGCAGAATTCAAAATATGATAAATAGCCTATCTTTCACTCCCATAGTAAGTAAATGCTACATTACTATAATAGATTCATCAGGAAAACTTTATTCAAACTGGCAGCAAGAGGATGAACTAGCATCTTCATTTAGACAAAGATATAACGATTATATTGGAAATGCTTCTGCTGATTTCTTTATAGATATAGGTATGGAAGAAAACTATGTTTTGACTGAAAAAAGCAGATTTCCTTATTTGTATACAATCATTACAAATATTTCAGGAAGCTTTAAAAGAGACTTTCAAAACATATTTATTATCAGTGTTCCGGAAAATGAGTTTTCCGCTTTGATTTCAAATGGAAGCAAGGAACAATTAAGGTATATACTTGATAAAAATGGCAAGATTATTTCGAGTCCAGATAAAAACAGTATAAATAAATACTTTGATGAAATCTATGGAGCAAAAGTACCGAATAACAATAACGGATATATTGTTATCAACAGTCAAGGGGAAAAATATATTCTTACTTATTTTATGATGAATAATGTTGGGTGGCAGGTAGTTGACCTTAAATCATACGATGAAATCACAAAGAAACTGAAGCAGAACAGGAATAGTTTGCTCAAGGTTACTCTGGTATGCATAAGTATTTCTCTGATTATTGCAATGTCATTTGCCAGAAGTATCACCCGGCCTCTCCATAAGTTAGCGACGAGTATGCTCGGTACGGATTTTGTTTTAAAAAGCTCTGATTTTGAAGGTACAAGAAAAGATGAAGTAGGAATTCTGCAGCAGAGTTTTGAAATCATGAAAGTAAACATCACTAACCTTATTCAGGAAAACAAAGTTAAAGAAAAGAAAAAGAGGGATGTAGAGCTTAAAGCAATGCAAGCGCAGATAAGTCCTCATTTTTTATTTAATACTCTTAGTACAATAAGGTGGGCTGCATTAAATAAGAATCATAAAAAAGTTGCAGATATGGTGCTTGCATTGAGTAATCTTTTGAATATGACTATTGCAAAAGGTGACGAAATGATTACTTTGGCTCAAGAGATGGAGAATCTGGTGAGCTATGTCGATATATTGAAGTCAAGACATTCTAGAGTATTGAATCTGGAAATTGAATTATGTGATGAGATTAAAACATATAAAGTACCGAAGCTGCTTTTGCAACCCATTGTGGAGAACTCAATAATACATGGTTTTAAAGGTAAGAAGACAGATGGGTTTATAAAAATAGAAAACAGTGTTAAGGGTGATAAAATCGTTATTATTATAAGCGACAATGGAAATGGTATGGACTTGAGTATTGTGAATGAAGCGGAAAAAAATACGGACTTGAAGTTTTCAGGAATCGGAATTAGTAATGTTGATGATAGAATCAAGCTTTATTATGGAGATGAATTTGGGTTAAAAATAAGCAGTAAATTAAACGAGGGAACTACAGTTACTGTTGAACTTCCTTTAAAAGGAGGAGATGATGGGTTTGATAAAGATATTAATTGTTGACGATGAGATAGAGGTACTACACGGTTTGGTAAATATTATTGACTGGAATCAGTATGGCTGTGAAATAGTCGGACAGGCTGACAATGGGGAAGACGGTCTTATGCTTGCTACACAGTATGAACCGGATATTATAATTACGGATATAACTATGTCTGGTATAAGTGGTCTGGAGTTAATAAGGGAAGTTAAAAAGATCTGTCCGAAAACAAAGTCAATTATTCTCACTTGCCACAGGGACTTTGAATATGCAAAGGAAGCAATCGAACTTGAAACTGAATTTTACATAACAAAACATACTTTGAATGAAGAAGAGCTAATAAAAGCTATTTCTAAGATAAGGGAAAAGCTTGTCAAGGAAAAGAACCTGAAAGATGCTATCTATAAAGCGAATTGGGGGTTACAACTTAACGGCCAGGCAATTAAAGAAAAATTCTTTAAGGATATACTAAATTGCAGGAAGAATGATAGTGAAAATGTTTTTAGCAAGGCAGAATTGCTTGATATCAATTTACCAAAGGAGAAATTTAGGGTTTTGGGTCTATTTATTGACGATTACAAAATTGCAGTCGAAAACTCCAGCTTCAAAGATAACGGCCTCTTAAATTTTTCAGTAAAGAATATTGCGGAAGACATATTCGCAGAAGAAGAAAATCTCAATGTTTTTTCATTTAATATGAATGAATACTATGTTGTTTTCAGTGAGAATTATTATGGCAAGGAAGTGAAGCAGAAGCTTATTAATAACATAACCGAACTTCAGAAGAATATTTTGGCAATACTCAATGTAAGAATTTCAGTTTGCATCGGTAGGGTGTTTGATGATATATACCAGATTAGTACAGCAATTTCAGAAGTTAGGGAAATGAGAGAAAGCTATTTTTATAGAACTGGAGAGATAATCGTAAGGAAACATATAGTTTATACAAATGACAATACAGATGAACTTTATGAGTTGTATGCAGAGGATATAAAAGCTGTACTAATAGCCATGGATAAGGAAGCTGTGGATAAGTGTCTGGGAGCTATTTTTAATCGCATAGAAGAACGTATGTACAGCCCTAAAAGTGTTACCAGGTTTTTTAGACATCTTTCAGCTGACATACAGTCCTATGCAAATAAAAAGGGTATACTTTTAGAAAAGCTGGATATGGAATACAACACACTGGAGGCTTATAAAAATTTATATTCTGACATAACAAACGAATTGTTTAAGAAACGATCCGGCATTTTGGATAAGCCTATGAGAAAGGAAATAAAAAAGGTACTCGAATATATAGAAGAAAATCTGCAGTGCAATATTACACGTGAAATGATGAGTAAGTATGTAAATTTGAACAGCAATTATTTCAGCAAGCTTTTTAAAAGTGAAGTAGGCATGAGTTTTTCTTCATACCTTTTGGAAATAAAGATTCAAAGGGCTAATATGCTTTTAAATGAAACTGAACTTACTGCAGAAGAAATATCAAAAACTTTGGGGTTCGAAAATGTCAGCTACTTTTATAGAATATATAAAAGGGTGACAGGCAAAACAACAAGAGAAATCAGGTGTGGAAATATGAACTAACTAAAGGAATTAAAACAATATTATTTTTGGATAAACGTCAAAGCAGGTGGAATTGAAAAATTGAATCTGTTTTTTCTTATATACAGATATTTTCAACATTTTATATCTTATAGATTTCGCATAAATGATTCTGCATTTTAATTTAACTTAGGCGAAATCTACACTCATCTATATGTTTTGTAATAAATCTTTTACATTTTTAATTCAAATATTGCAAATCAAACACCTCTGTTTATATGCTGCATATTTCTTCCTTACAATGCTATTAATGCAGCATATATAGTGATAAAAAGTAATATAAATGTGATAATCGTTTATATTACGATAAAAGAATAATTAGTATAATAAAATAGAATTCTAAACAATTAAAAAAGGGGGAAGTAATTTATGAAAAAAGCACAAAGACTAGGTGCAATCGTTGTTTCAGCATTACTGGTTACAGGGATGTTTGCAGGCTGTGGAGCCAAACCAGCAGTACCGGATAAACAGGAAGCAAAAACAGAGGTTGCTAAGACAGAAACACAAAAGGAAGTACAGAAGGAAAAAATCAGGTTTACCGTCTGGGATATGACAACAGCTTCAAAAGAATTTAAAGCAATTATAGACGAATTTAACAATCAGAGTAAGACTGTTGAGGTAGAGCCTGTTGATCTGGATAGTTCCAATTACATTGATAAGCTTGCAATAATGCTGGCAGCCGGTGAAGATATTGATGGTATCGCCCTTAAGGATTTAACACTGTATAGTGGATGTCTCCTGAAAAATCAATTAGCACCTCTTGATGATCTAATTTCAAAATCAAATTTTGATTTAAAACCTTATGGATCAAATATTGATGTTTTAAAGAAGGACGGCAAAATTATGGCTCTGCCTTACAGATCGGATTTCCAAATCCTTTATTATAACAAGGATATTTTTGATAAAGCTAATGAACCATATCCAACAGACGACATGACCTTTGACCAGTTTAGGGCTGTTGCTAAAAAGCTCACTTCAGGTGAAGGCAATGACAAAATTTGGGGTACATATATCCACACATGGGATAATACAGTTTCTGACCTTATGGTATCAACGAGAAAAGGGGATGTTATTTCTGCAAATTTTGATTTCTTGAAACCAGCATATGAAATGGTTCTTGGAATGGAACAGGATGATAAGTCTGCTATGACATTTGCATCTGCCAAGGTCTCGAAATCTCACTATAAAGCATTATTTGAATCCGGTAAGGTAGCAATGCACATAATGGGTACATGGCATATCGGACAGCTCTTAAATGACAAAAAGGCTGGAAATACAAATGTCAACTGGGGTATTGCCAAAGCTCCGCACTGGGCTGACAGCAAATCCGGAGTTACCTCTGGAAACTTGACCCCGGTTGCAATTACGGCAGCTACTAAGAAAACTTCTTCAGCGTTTGAATTCTTGCAGTTTATAGCTGGAGAAAAAGGTGCTACTATATTAGGACAGATGGGATTAATGCCAGGATACAGG
>CAYYEC010000319.1:0-5078 GCA_964470745.1 uncultured Eubacteriales bacterium
GTACAGGTCCGGGTGATTATAAATTAATGACATTAAAAGCAATTGAATGTATTGCTAAAGCAGATGTAATAGTGTATGACAGGCTTGGGAGCAGTAAAATAAAGAGCTTTGCAAAAGCTGACGTAGAATTTATTTATGTAGGTAAGATGCCTGATAAGCATACGGTACCACAGGAAGGTATTAATGAAATACTTGTTAAAAAGGCATTGGAAGGAAAAAATGTTGCCAGGGTAAAAGGTGGAGATCCTTTTGTTTTTGGTCGTGGTGGAGAGGAAGCTGAAAAGCTGGTTGAGTCTGGTATAGAATTTGAAATTATCCCAGGTATTACATCGGCAATTTCTGTTCCGGCATATTCAGGAATACCGGTTACTCATAGAGATTTCTGTTCGTCATTTCATGTAATTACTGGACATGAGAGACCTGAAAAGGAAAAAAGCCTACTTGATTATGAGGTTTTAGCAAAATTAAGTGGTACTCTGATATTCCTTATGGGAGTTAAAAATATTTCTGAAATATCATCTAACCTGATAAAACAGGGGAAAGATCCAAAGACTCCAGCTGCAGTAATAGAAAAGGGTACAACATACGAACAAAGGACAGTTACAGCTACATTAGAAGATATGGATAAAAGAGTTATAGAAGCAGGTATTAAATCTCCTGCCATTATTGTTGTTGGTGATGTTGTTTGTTTGAGAGATAAATTAAGCTGGTTTCCATTTGGAGAGTTGAGAGGCAAAAGAGTATTAGTGACAAGGGCTAGAGAGCAAGCCAGCAAACTTATAGAAAAAGTTGAAGAATTGGGTGGAGAAACTATTGAATTTCCTACAATTAAGATCACTAAACCGGACAGCTACATTGAGTTTGATAAAATATTGACAAACATAAAAATGTATAAATGGCTGGTGTTTACAAGCGTAAATGGTGTTAAATCCTTCTTTGAAAGGATGAAAAATTTGAAATTGGATATAAGACAATTGATTGATATTAAGATTTGTGCAGTAGGAAGTGCCACAGCAGAAGAATTAAATCAGAAAGGCTTATTGGTTGATTTAATTCCAGAGAAATTTACAACAGATTCCTTGCTTAAATTGTTACTGCAAAATGTAAAAATAGGAGAAAAAGTTCTTTTAGCAAGAGCAGACATAGCAAATAAAGACCTTTCAGAGGGAATGCTTCAAAATGGAATTGAATTTGATGATTTAGTAGTATATAAGACAGAAGTTGATGCCGAAAATAGGGAAGAAATTATTGAGCTTTTAACAGATAAAAAAATAGATTTTATATCGTTTACAAGTTCATCTACAGTTACTAATTTTGTAAAAGCCGTAGGTGAAGAAAATTTTGAAAAACTTCTAAATGTAAAAATTGTATGTATTGGCCCGGTGACATCAAAGGCAGCAGAAGAAGCTGGACTTAAGGTTTATTCTGTTGCCGATGAATATACCATTGAAGGCTTGGTAAAAAAGTTGATTTTATAAAATAGTTGGGAAATATTACTCGTTAACTCGTTGTGCCAGTTAAAAAATGAAGATTAGAATATGTATGATGGAAGAAAGTTTCACTCTTCGAAGCCATACTGCATAATACTCTGTTAAAGAGTAAGCAGGGGATGACCCGTTAGAAAAGACATCAAAGTTGAGCTTATAAACTATAGGCAAGAAGTTATACAGTAGGTGCTTTGAAACTTTTTGGAATCATACATATTCTAATGCTCTTATATTATTTTTATAAAGGAGAAGAGGTATGGAGATTATAAAACGACCAAGAAGACTTCGCGGAAGTGAAGGAATTAGAAATTTAGTAAGAGAAACCAATATATCTTTGCATGACTTAATTTACCCTCTTTTTGTTGTAGAAGGTGAAGGAATAAAAAATGAAATATCATCAATGCCGGGAGTGTTCCACTATTCTATAGATAATTTACTACTTGAATTAGAAGAAATTCAAAATTTGGGTATTCAAGGTGTTTTATTATTTGGTGTAACAGATAAAAAGGATGAATTTGGCTCTGAAGCATATAATGATGATGGTTTGGTACAAAGAGCTATCAGAATTGCAAAGGGAAGATTTCCTAAAATTCTTTTTATAGCAGATGTCTGCCTGTGTGAATACACAAGTCATGGCCATTGTGGAATGATTCATGAAAATAAAATACTGAATGATTCTTCTGTTGAACTGCTTGTAAAATCAGCAGTTAGCTATGCAAAAGCAGGAGCAGATATAATAGCGCCTTCAGATATGATGGATAGCAGGATTGGTGCAATTAGAAAAGGTCTTGATGAAAATGGATTTGAAGATATTAGTATAATGTCATATAGTGTAAAGTTTGCATCATCATTTTATGGCCCTTTCAGGGATGCAGCCCAATCCGCACCTGCATTTGGTAATAGAAAAACATACCAGATGGATTATTGTAATAAAAAAGAAGCTTTAAGAGAGGTACAACTTGATATTGAAGAAGGAGCAGATATTATAATGGTAAAGCCGGCTCTTTCATATCTTGATATAATAAATGAAGTTAACAATAATTTTAATGTTCCTGTGGCAGCTTATAATGTAAGTGGCGAGTACTCTATGATTAAGGCTGCGGCTGAAAAAGGATGGATTGATGAGAAAAAGGCTGTTCTTGAATCAATTATTTCTATAAAGCGAGCAGGAGCAAAAATAATAATTACTTATTTTGCAAAGCAAATTGCTTTATGGTTAAAAGATGAGGATGGTGAATAAAATGATAAATAATAAATCTATTGAGTTGTTTGAAAAAGCAAAGAAAATAATTCCAGGTGGTGTAAATAGCCCTGTTAGGGCTTTTAAATCCGTAGGACTGAATCCACCCTTTATAAAAAGGGCTAAAGGGTCAAAGATTATTGATGTAGATGATAATGAATACATAGATTATGTATGCTCTTGGGGGCCTATGATTCTTGGGCACGCAAGAGAGGAAGTTGTTGAAGACATTATAATGGCATCCAGGGAAGGGACAAGCTTTGGAGCTCCTACAGAAAGAGAGGTAGAGCTTGCAGAAATAATTTGTAATGCTATACCTTCAGTTGAAAAGGTTAGAATGGTTAGTTCAGGCACGGAAGCTGTGATGAGTGCCATAAGGCTTGCAAGAGGCTATACCGGGAGAGATAAAATATTAAAATTTGAAGGATGCTATCATGGACATTCTGATGGATTACTGGTTAAAGCAGGGTCCGGAGCTTTAACACTTGGTGAACCTGATAGTGCCGGGGTGCCCAGGGATTATACTGTAAACACATTAACTGCCACATATAACAGTTGTGAAGAAGTTGAAGAGATATTTAAAAAATATGGAGATGAAATAGCTGCTGTTATTATTGAGCCTGTGGTTGGAAATATGGGTGTCGTATTACCGGAAGACAATTTTCTTAAATTTATAAGAGATATTACTTTAAAACATGGAACTCTATTTATATTTGATGAAGTTATAACTGGATTTAGAATAAGCTTTACCGGTGCACAAGGATATTTTGGAATAACTCCTGACATAACTGTTTTTGGCAAGATTATAGGTGGGGGGATGCCTGTAGGAGCTTATGGTGGAAGAAAAGAAATAATGGATATGATTTCACCGGTTGGTTCTGTTTATCAGGCAGGTACATTATCGGGTAATCCGGTAGCTATGGCTGCAGGCATAAGGACATTAAGGATACTTAGAGATAATCCTGATATTTATACTAATATTGACAAAAAAGCTCAAATATTAGAGGAAGCCTTTTTAAATTCAGCGAGAAAAAATGGGGTAGATTTGGTAGTAAATAGAGCTGCTTCCTTACTTAGTCCATTTTTTACAAGTGAAAAAGTAGTAGACTTTAGGACTTCTTCAACTTCTAATGCTGAGATGTTTAATAAATACTTTAAGTCCATGCTGGAAGACGGAATTTACGTAGCACCATCAAAGTATGAGGCTATGTTTGTTTCCAATGCACACAGTGAACGGGATTTGGAAATAACTATAAATGCTATAGAAAATGCTTTCGAAAAATTGAAATAGTGGAGGAATATATAAATGGAAGGAATATTAATATTAGCCCATGGAAGTAAAAGAGTTGAGACAGAGAAGATATTAGATTCATTAACCAATAAGGTCATAGCAAAATCAGGCGGAAAATTAGTTGTTTATTCAGCATATTTACAATTTTCTGAAAAAAACCTTGAAGTAGGAATTAAAAGTCTTATTGATAAGGGAGCAAAAAGTATCAAAGTCATGCCAATGTTTTTATTTGATGGTGTACATGTTACTGAGGATATACAAAATGAGTTGGATGAGATAAAGAAAAAGTATCCGGATGTTGTTATATAAATGACCAGGCATATTGGCGAGGATGACAGAATTGCAGATATAATAATAGATAGAGTGAGTGAATAAGGTGGATTATGAATATACCTAGAATAGTAATAGCCGGGACAAATAGCGGATGTGGAAAAACTACAATAACTATTGGAATTATGGCAGCTTTAATAAAAAGAGGGCTAAAGGTTCAACCATTTAAAGTTGGACCTGATTATATTGATCCCATGTTTCACTCTTTTATAACAGGAAGGAAAAGTAGAAATTTAGATTCATTTATGCTTGAAGATAATATTATTAAGCATTTGTTCTGTAAAAATTCAAAAGGGTCTGATATTTCGATAATTGAAGGAGTGATGGGAGTTTATGATGGATTAAAAGGAACTTCAATAAAAGCGAGTACTGCAGATGTTTCAAAAATTATTGATGCACCTGTAATATTAGTTGTAAATGCCGAAGGTATTTCACTTAGTCTTGCTGCGTTGGTAAAAGGGTTTATTGAATTTGATAAAGATACAAATTTTAAAGGAGTAATATTAAACAACATTAAGTCCCAACACCATTATAATTTACTTAAAGACATATTAGAGGAGAATCTAAATATAAATGTCTTAGGGTATTTACCAAAAAACAAAGAATATAGCCTGGAAAGCAGGTATCTAGGGCTTATCCCAAGTGATGAAATTGAAGGGTTGAAAGAAAAGGTTAATTTGTTATCAGAGCAGATTGAAGAAACAATAGATTTGGAGTTGCTAGTTAGGCT
>CAYYEC010000320.1:0-5075 GCA_964470745.1 uncultured Eubacteriales bacterium
TTAAACATTAGGTAATTTACCATAAAATGCTAGGCATTTAATATTGCAATTAATACTTACCTCAAATTCCATATAAAACAATTGAAATAAAACAATTTAAAGGTTATAATTATGGCAACCATGGTATAAATAAAATATAGATTATAAGAAATTACCGAATATTGTTATTTGTATTTATAAATGTAAAGGGATGATGAATATGTCTGAAAATGTGAAAACAATTAAAACACAGGTTATGCCGGTGCTTCCTCTTAGAGGATTAACTGTATTTCCGTATATGATTTTGCATTTTGATGTAGGTAGAATAAAGTCTGTAAAAGCATTGGAAGAAGCAATGATAAATAATCAATTGATATTTTTGGTTGCTCAAAGGGATGCAAAGGTGGACTCACCAAGTGAAAATGATATATATAAAATTGGTACAATTTCAAAAGTAAAGCAATTATTGAAGCTTCCGGGTGATACAATAAGAGTATTGGTTGAAGGATTAACCAGAGCTCAGATAACTGAATATACTCAAAGCGAACCATTCTTTATGGCTGAAATTCAAGAAAAAATTATTGATCAAAGGAATGAATCCTCAAGGGAGATTGAAGCTTTAGTTAGAAGAGTACTAGCGGGTTTTGAAGAATATTCCAAATTAAGTAGTAGAATCTCTCCTGAAACTGCTCTTGCAGTGAATTCTATTGAAGACCCTTCGCAGCTTGCTGATGTTATTGCTTCTAATATTTCATTGAAAATTGATCAGAAACAGGATATATTAAATGAATTTTCGACAAAAGAGAGACTTGAAAAACTTCTAAAGATTCTATTCCAAGAAGTTGAAATTCTTGAAATAGAAAAAAATATAAATGTAAAAGTACGTCAGCATATTGATAAAGTGCAAAAGGAATACTATTTAAGAGAACAAATAAAAGTAATACAAAAAGAGCTAGGGGATAAAGATGGAATACCTGGAGAAGTTGATGCTTATAAGGAAAAATTATTAGAAGCAAATTTTCCAGAGCCAGTAGAGAATAAGGTATTAAAAGAATTAGACCGTTTAAGCAAAATGCACCCAAGTTCTGCCGAAGTTTCTGTAATAAGAACATATATTGACCTAATATTTGATTTACCATGGAGTAATAAATCAGAAGAAAAGGTAGATTTGGCCAGAGCGGAAGGAATATTAAATGAAGACCATTATGGACTTGAAAAGGTTAAGGAAAGAATAGTAGAATATCTTGCAATAAGAAAATTAAAGAATAGTTTAAAAGGACCTATAATATGTTTGGTAGGACCTCCGGGGGTAGGCAAAACATCAATAGCAAAGTCAATAGCAAGGTCACTAAATAGAAAATATGTTAGATTATCTTTAGGAGGAGTAAAAGACGAATCTGAAATCAGAGGACATAGAAAGACTTATGTGGGTGCATTGCCAGGTAGGATAATTTCAGCGCTTAAGCAAGCTGGGACAAACAATCCATTAATACTTCTTGATGAGATAGATAAAATGAGCAGTGATTTTAGAGGTGACCCTGCATCTGCTATGTTGGAAGTATTGGATGGTGAGCAGAACTTTAGTTTTAGAGATCACTACCTGGAATTACCTTTTGATCTTTCTGATGTATTGTTTCTGACTACAGCCAATAATCTATCAACAGTGCCAAGACCTCTTCTTGATAGAATGGAAGTTATTCAGATTTCAAGTTATACTGAAGAAGAAAAGGTAAATATAGCATTAAAATATCTTGTTCCAAAACAGATAAAAGAACATGGATTGCTAAAAAAGAATATTAAAATTGACGAATCTGCTGTAAGAGATATTATAAATTATTATACAAGAGAAGCTGGAGTAAGAGGACTTGAAAGACAGATTGCAAATGTATGTAGAAAAGCTGCTAAAATAATTGTTTCTACAGACAAAAAATCAGTTAAAATTACTTCAGGAACTTTAGGTAAATATTTAGGTATAAAAAAATATAATTATAATAAAATGAATGAAGCAGATGAAGTTGGGATTGCAAAAGGCTTAGCTTGGACGCCTGTTGGTGGAGACACACTGTCTATCGAAGTTACGTTAATGAATGGTAATGGTAGATTGGAGTTAACCGGACAATTAGGAGATGTAATGAAAGAATCTGCCAGAATAGCAAAAAGCTATATACGCTCAAAGAGTGAAGAATTTGGTATTGAAGAAGACTTTTACAGCAAGTATGATATTCATTTACATGTACCGGAAGGAGCTATACCAAAGGATGGACCATCAGCAGGCATAACCTTGGCAACAGCAATGATTTCAGCTTTAACAGGTATTTCTGTAAGGAAAAATGTTGCAATGACAGGGGAAATTACATTAAGAGGCAGAGTATTACCTATTGGTGGTTTAAAAGAAAAAGTTTTAGCTGCCCATAGAGCTGGAATTGATACGGTCATAATTCCAATTGAGAATAAAAAAGATGTTGATGAAATACCAGAAAACGTAAAAGACTTAATGAAATTTGTATATGCAAGGGAAATGGATACAGTACTGAAAACTGCGTTGACCACAAATCAATTTAAAAAATTGAATTTAAACAATGTTAATAAGAAAAAAGAAGTTGTAATACCTGAAAATCCAGCTCAGCTGGAGGAAATAGAAGGGCCAGCAAATATCATTGAACAATAAAACACAATAAAAAAGGATGAGAATATTTCATCCTTTTTTTGTATGCAAAAATATAAATCATTAAAGAAATGAATATTGAATACTTTATGAATTATTTATATAAGAAAAGTAAAATCTTTAATAATTACAAATATTCTTTACTTATTCTATTGTGCATATATTCTAATGTTGTATTATAAATATAAACAGAATTTGAAAAAATATTAATAGTAAGTAGGAGAGTTTTGTATGTCTGGTGCGTTTATAGAAAAACAATTAAATAAATATAAAGGATATGAATGCTGGCTTCATTATATAAAGTTTTCCAATGAAATGGCAGAAAAGTATGGAAAAATATTTGGAAGAATTGTTATTAATGAAAATACAAGGGTTATGAAATCTGCTGTTAAGGAGTTAACCTTAGCGGTAAATCAAATGATTGGTATAGATCCTGTAGTCAGTCAAAATGTTGGTGATGACAACTATGTTATATTAGGAACATTTAAGGATTCAGCAATTATTAAGGGACTGATTAATGATGAAGAGATTCAAAAAACTGGAGATGAAGGCTTCATAATAAAATTTGTAGATGATGGAAATAAAAAAGTCATAGTTATAACCGGGAAAACAGACAGAGGAGTTCTATATGGGACATTTTCCATGATTAGGATTATGCAGACTGAAAAAAGTATTGAAAATCTTTATATATCTGAAAGTCCCAAAAACCCCGTTCGCAGCATTAACCAATGGGATAATATGGATGGAAGTATTGAAAGAGGATATTCAGGTAAATCCATTTTTTACGAAAACAATCAATTTACAAGTAATTATGATAGGATACGTGATTATGCAAGACTTTTGGCATCTGTAGGAATAAATGCTATTTCTATAAACAATGTTAATGTAAAAGAAAATGAGACCTTACTGCTCACTTCCAAATTTTTGCCTGATGTTGCCAGGATGGCGTCTATATTCAGGGCATATGGGATAAAAATTTTTCTAAGCATTAATTTTGCATCACCAATGAGGTTGGGTAATTTAAAGACTTCGGATCCTCTTGATTCAGAAGTTTTAGACTGGTGGAAGAATAAAGTAACAGAGATTTATTCATATATACATGATTTTGGAGGATTTCTTGTAAAAGCGGATTCGGAATTCAATCCTGGTCCATTTGCCTATGGAAGAGATCATGCTCAGGGAGCCAATATGCTTGCAGAAGCTCTGGAACCATATAGAGGTCTTGTGATATGGAGATGTTTTGTATACAACTGTATGCAGGATTGGCGTGATAAAAATGTGGACAGAGCATGTGCTGCATTTGACAATTTTATGCCAATAGACGGAAGATTCAAGGAAAATGTGGTTTTACAAATTAAAAACGGACCAATGGATTTTCAAGTCAGAGAGCCAGTATCTCCGCTTATTGGAGGTATGAAATATACCAATCAGTTGATGGAACTTCAAATAGCCCAGGAATATACTGGGCAGCAAAAGCATATTTGCTACCTTGTACCACAGTGGAAAACGTATCTTGATTTTGATACTTTTGCAGAGGGAAAAGGATCTACTGTGAAAAGAGTTATAGATGGGACACTTTTTAACCGCAAATATACGGGAATAAGTGCAGTTTCCAATATAGGTAATGATGAAAACTGGACAGGACATGATTTGGCACAGGCAAATCTTTACGGGTACGGCAGACTTGCGTGGAATCCTGATTTGGAAACTGATCAGATAACTGATGAATGGATTAGAATGACTTTTGGAAATAATGAAGAAATAGTATCTACTATTAAAGAAATATTATCAGGTTCATGGCTTACCTATGAAAAATATAATGCACCTTTGGGAATTGGCTGGATGTGTAAACCAAACAGCCATTTTGGGCCGGATGTGGATGGTTATGAATTTGATAAATGGGGTACATATCATCGTGCAGATTTGCATACTATTGGAGTTAGCAGATCAACAAAAACAGGTACAGGATATACCGGACAATATTATCCGGAAAACAAAAAAATATACGAAAATTTGGAGACCTGTCCTGAAAAACTTTTACTTTTCTTTCATCGAGTACCCTATACATATAGATTAAAAACAGGGAAAACATTAATTCAGCATATATATGATACTCATTTTGAAGGAGTTGAAGAAGTTATTCAGATGAAAGAAAAATGGCTGATTTTAAAAGAATATATTGACGATGCAAGATTTAATGCAGTACTTAGCCGCCTTGATTTTCAAATTGAGCATGCTAAAGAGTGGAGAGATGTTATAAACACATATTTTTATCGCAAGTCAGGTATTTCTGATGAAAAAGGAAGAAAAATATATTAATTAGTATTTATGAGAGGAAGATTAGTTTGAACAAGAAACCGGATTATTTAAATGAAGAACTTAGTTTTGAGAAACGTGCCAAGGATTTAGTATCCAGAATGACTCTTGAAGA
>CAYYEC010000321.1:0-5034 GCA_964470745.1 uncultured Eubacteriales bacterium
ATCATATTCAGACGATAGATAGTCCATCCTATTTCCAGTTTGAAAAATCTTTGGATAATAGTAATGCGGATGCATATATTCACTGTTCTGTAGACAAATGCAGGGATATTCTTTTAAAAAATCTTCATGAAAAAGAGGGTGTAATCTATCAGGGACTAGAAAATTTTAAAGTATTTATTGACAATTTTGAAGGAATGATTTCAGATGAGTCAGAATTCCGAAAGTATGCAGAAAATGCTGAAAGTTCACTGAATAATATTATCAATATAAAACAAGCGGAGAGGTATAGGACGAAAAAAATCTTTTTCGATAGACCCGAACTTGTAGAAAGAATCGAATCTATACTGGAACACTGGTATCATGTTAGGACACATACGCTAAAAACGGTGTATATGCGCAACTTTAAAAAGGATAAGCCGATTGAAATATTAGAAAGATTGATGAAAATATATCACTTGGAGATTGTATTTAATAGGGCTTTACTTACTACCTGAAAATAATGGTTCATCAACGAATTTTGTAAAGTGTACTTATGGAGTGAGACAAGCGAAAAAATATTGTAATTTTTTCCAGTATCATTTTCTCTGCACCTTAAATTTAGTGATAGAAAGGATTTCAACATTTTCTTACCTACATTATATCACAAAATTCAACGATGAACCATTATTTTTAAGAATAATGGTATAATTGACAAGTGATGGAAAGATTTTAATAATTTAAAATCAGATAAGCCTAAAATTGCAAAAGAAATTATTCATGATAATGATTTTAATGATATTGAAGCATTAACAGATGATGAAGATATATTAAAAATTTTAAAATACTATACAATAGAATAAAAGGAAGGTATATTATGGTTGATAAACCAATAGAAAAGCAATTAAAAATAAATCTTCAAAAATATGTAAATGCAACACTTCGGGCAGCTTTGCCTTTATGTATAATACTATCAGAAGATAAAAACTACTCATGGTTTTATGAGCATTATATTCAGATATATGGTTATATTTCACAAGATGGGATAGGATTACAATATGTGGAGGTTCCAAGTTATGGATATAAGGTATCTCATGATAGTGTCATTCATATGGAATCAATTTCATATGAATTAGTAGGAAATATGAATATATTAGATATTATAAGAGAAAATATTGTATTATCTTCTTATGTTATATCATTTGTTGATGAATATTATTTGACAAACAGACAAGCATATAAAAAAAAACATCTTGTACATGAATTTTTGTTATATGGATATGATGATATAAAGCAAGAACTTATGGTAGTGGCGTTTGATAGTAATAAGAATTTTAATAAGATTAAATTAAAATATGATGACTTCAAAAAAGCTTTTGAAAATGGTAAAATGCATTACAAAAAAAGAGGAACAGCACTTAATTGGATTGCCGAGCAGTCAGTTATAGTAATTAAGTATAACCAAAACTTAAAAGATAGGTATTTCGACATAAAAGAGTTTTTGAAACAATTAAACAACTGTATTAACTGCAAAATAGAAAATTCTGAAAAATATTTGATAGAGAATGATATATTATATAATAGACAAATTAAATTTGGTTTAGATGTATATGACTTAGTTATATATTATTTCAAGAATATGATTAAGAATAAATTTGGATTTAACTATAATACGTTTCATTTATTATACGAAAATAAGTTCGGTATATTTAATAGACTTAAATATGTGATTAAAACATATAGCTCTGATGAATTAGTAAAATTAGTTCGAGAGTATGATAATAACATTGTGAAGAGACTTAATACTGTGAGATTAATGTACATAAAGTTAATGATTATTAATGATGAAGTCAAATTGAATGATAGTATAAAAAGAATTATTGATATTGTAAACTCTGTCAGTACTAGTGAAAAAGTATTGTTGCCTCAAATATATAATCAACTTTATAACAAATTCAGAGAATTGTAAATATTGCCCACAAGAGGAACTAAAAAAGAATTATAAATTAAATATGAAAAGATTAGAAAGTTAGATTTAACTAATTTTGGAGTTCATTTACCTGATAATGAAGGGAAAACAGTGGTTAGTATAAATCAACAGTATAAAGAACTCTTAAAATATATTATTGATAATCCTCCTTCATATATGAAATTTAATCATCATGCAGGTGATGTTCATGATGATATAAAAGAGATAGTACCAGGTAGTTATAAGTTATTTATACACAATCGATGTGGATTATTGAAGGATGGACAAGTTAGCTATCATCCTAATGTAAAAAAATTTAGGGATCAATTCCTATTTACTAATGATCAAGGAGGAGGCGTACTTTTACCTAATGGAGATTGTGTAATATGTTGTCATGCAGTTAACTTACAAGGATATTTAGGCAACTTATTCAAGCAGACATGTCAAGAAATTCAGGAAAATATTTTATTGGTCAAAGATGTATACAGAGCAACTTAATCAAGGTCAAAGTTTTGAAGAACTAAAAAAGACAATAACAATTAATATTTTGGATGAGGTATATGATTTTGAAATAAACTGAATAATAAAGTAAAAATGTTTATTTCAAAACATATAGATAGTTTCATGAATTTTCCATTATAAAAAAACATATGCTTTGACAGAAACTTGACAGAAATGTGACAGAAACGTACTTAATTTTAAGTAATATAAAATGGGATAAAATAAAACCAAATAATAAATTAAAATTTTAAGATATTCTCTGAAAGAGTAATAAAATAAGGCTTGTAAGGATGTATTAATATAAAATAATATGAAATAAAATAAACATAATTTTACAGTCTATGTAAATGGTAAGGATGAGGTCAGCGGTTCGATTCCGCTTGAGAACTCCAAGATGGAATAGTTGAAAATGCTCGATTTGCAGAAAATGTGAATCAAGCATTTTTTATTTCTCGAGGGGACCAGATAGACTAAAGCTATATAGCTGAGGGAAAAAAGAGCGTGAGGTATTAGCGGAGCGAATCTCCCTCTGCCTCATAAGGTTAAAAATTTAAGAATTCTCCGTTTGATGGTATATATACTTGCTTGTCAATATTATGATTTCTAGTGAAATCACGAAGATCTTTTCTGGACAACCTGCAGTGGTTCCAAGCTTCCATATGTACAGCAACAACTTTAGCAGTAGGTGATTTCTGGCATATGGAAAGGATATCTTCAGCATTCATTGTAATAGCTTTACCACAAGAAAATTTGGCTTCTCCACAATAACTTATCACAATTTCAGGCATGAACTTTGTTAGAGCCTTTTCAGTATGTGAACACCAAACGGTATCTCCCATCAAATAAATACGTGGTTCATTAGGAGCAGTAATAATAAAACCTGATACGGGTCCCATTTTTATAGCAATAATTCCATGACCATGAATACCTTTTGTGCGGTTAATTTTGATTCCTTCC
The DNA here is from genome assembly GCA_964470745.1 of uncultured Eubacteriales bacterium. Taxonomy (GTDB): domain Bacteria; phylum Bacillota; class Clostridia; order DSM-8532; family CAYYEC01; genus CAYYEC01. The sequence continues at coordinate 3,404 of CAYYEC010000321.1, forward strand.
CATTCGAAGAAGCCTTTTATTGATATGACATTTATAAATCCAAATGCTTTAATTTTTGCTTCAGCTTCTGGTTGACAGAAAATTGGCATATTTTTTGGAAGTAATTCTGCAGCCATATCATCAAAATGATCTCGGTGTGTATGTGTAACGAATACAGCATCACAATTGACTATTGAATCAATAGGGAGCGGCAAATCTACTAAAGGATTGTTATTTTTGTTAGGAACATTTTCTATAGCTGTTATAGTACCATTTGGACTCAGAACTGGATCAACCAAAATTTTTTTATTATTCAAATACAATATTGAAGTAGCGTGCCGAATAAATTGAATTTTCATGTTTTTTCCTCCTGTTATCTGTGATATATTTATTATAAGCTTTAAGTTACTTGAATGGAGAAAGACAATTTTCAAATATGCTTGAATAATGAAAGGATTTTATCCAATATGATTGATCAAACAGATATAGAAATTATTAAAATATTAACTCAAAATTCAAGAATGCAGTGGCGGGAAATTGGAGAAAGAGTTCATCTTACTGGGCAAGCTGTAAAAAACAGAATAAACAGATTAGAAAATCTGGGAGTAATAGAAGGATATACTGTGAAGATAAACTCGGCCAAATTAGGAATTGAAGTAACAGCTTTTGTAACTGTATATATGAGAACTACAGAGCATCTGGCTTTTCAAAAATATTTAAGGGAAAATGATTTAATATTTGGAGCACATAGAATAAGTGGGGAAGGATGTTATTTACTTAAAGTACATACATCCAACCAACAAGAACTCATTGATTTTTTGGACAGTATCCTGCTCTATGGGAATTACAAAGTTAGTCTATCAATTGATAAGCTGAAATAATAATAGATAATTTAATTGATGAATCTGAAATATCTGAAGAGAGTCTGATGAAAGGCTTTCGGGATGAATGATCATGAAAACAAGAGATATTTTGGTTTGGAAGTATATAATTGAACAATCAAAAAAACATTAATTCAGAGTTGACAATGTTTGGAATTATTCATATAATAGGATTGATGTATATATGCTGCGCTAAAGAATTTCCATTGGGATTCTAAGCAATATATAGAAATATGATTTTTCGGATTTTAAATCAAAGAATGCTGTAAAATGTAATCCGAAAAACATATAGTATACTACAAGTAATATATTTAAATACGAAAGGAGTTGTTTTAATGTCTGTAAAAAATATTGAGGTGGTTTTTGACTAATTAAATATTGGCACAGGTATGCAAATGCATGGGACACACCTAAGATTTTTGCGGAGGGAATATCAATATATTTATAGCTGCGCAGTAATCAATTTCTGAACTAAAAGGTGTATTTTTTGTTAAGGAAGTTCCTGTTTTTAATAAAGCTTTCTTGTATTGCCGGTGCAGCTTCTTTCGAGCAACCTGAATCGTGTATTTAACAAGTAACAACACGCATTGGTAGCGTGTTTTTTTGTTGCTTTTATTTAAGGCAAGTGGACACACCCTTTTGAACACAATACACATTCCTTCAGAGGTAAGGAATACCCAATTTTGAACCCGCAGGTGGTCGTTATCTGCGGGTTTTTTAGTGCGCCTAGCATGGGCGCTTTCTAGTCGGTGAAAGTCCGATACGGGGGTT
>CAYYEC010000322.1:0-5034 GCA_964470745.1 uncultured Eubacteriales bacterium
GATATCTCCCAGGTTTACAGATAAATTGGAAACAATTTGTGCATCATCATTCACTGTATGCATTGCTGCAGTAACTTCCTCCAGGGAAGCATTTACTTCTTCGCTATAAGAAGCTATATTTGACAAATTATCAGTTATTTGACTTATGGAATTTACGTTTACTGACGTTATATCCGATAATGATTCAATTGCCTTATCTGTTTTGTGTATTGATTCTAGGGATTTGACTATACTTGTAGAACTCTTTTGAGAAGCAGTGTCCATTTCTGTTACCAATAAGCTCATAGAACCAAGCAAAGTCTTGGTGGTGTCAGATAGATTCCTTATTTCATTTGCAACGACAGCAAAGCCTTTTCCTGCTTCTCCTGCCCTTGCAGCTTCGATAGATGCATTAAGAGCCAATAGATTGGTTTGTTCCGAAATACCGAAAATGCCTTCAATTGCATCTTTTGTTTTTTGTACGATATCCAAAAGGTTATTTACATCATCTCTCATTTCAGCAGAGATTTTGATTACTTCAGTATTTTCAAATTTTACTTGCTCTAAAAATTCAGTACTCTTTATAGTATTTTCACTAAGAATTCTTGACTCTTCAGAAATTTTATCTATGGAAGTAGAAAGTTCTGTATTTGAGACAACAATTTGTGTAGCAGAAGCAGTTACTTCTTCCGAAGCAGAAGATACGCTGGATGCCATCGAACTCAAATTTTCTGTCATAGCTCTAATTTTTTCACTATAGAAAGAAAGCCTTAAATCAAAATTGCTTATTAAAGTTGCAACACCAAAAATACCTTTAAATAGTTCATTAATTTTTAGCTTGCCTTCTTTTAGTTTTAAAGCCAATCCAACAATTTTATTGATTATGGGATGACTATTTTTACTCTTATCATCAATAAAATCTGCAAACCTACCTTCAGTTACTTTGTCTACAATATTTTCCACATTTTGCTTGTTTATAAATAACATTTAGCATACCCCCAAATTAATTTTAACTTCAATAATTGATTATAACATTAATAAATAAAAATATACATGTATATTGCGGAGCAAATTTGTAATTTTCGGTCTGCAAATAAATAGGATTGGAGTATGAAAAATGAAATCTGAAGAATCTATGAAGGGCTTTTAAAAATTTTTATAAGCTAAGAGTATATCAGTCTAATAAATAAGGGAGTATAAACCCTCATGTAAAATTGAGTTTATACTCCCTTATTTATATCATTTTAAATTTGACTGGCGCTATTGGTGCTGATTATTGCCGGATAATGTTATCAGACGGTTTATTTTAGTGGCTACAGTATGGGAGTATTTTTCTAGTTTATAGTATAGTTTCTTTGCATTTTTCATGTCTTTTTTCTGATAAGCAGCTGCAGCCTCATAAGCGTACTCATGCAGCTTACGGTGTGGTGCATCCAATAAAAGGTATTCTTTTGAATTTTTAAAAGGATTGTTCGCATCAAAGTACCATTTTCCAAGATGACATTGGTCATAGGATGTAATATCCTCGGGTTTTACATTTTCAATTCCTTTAAGCATATTGGATATCCTGATTGCGAATAAATAATGCTCTGTTTTTACTTTTTGGAGAATTTCCGAATCCGATAATTTTAATTGCGATTTTATGTTAAATGAATCAACCAGTTTCTGGAGTTCTACTGCCAATTGACTGCTGTTTTGGGTATTTTCGTTCACAGTTCCTATGGCAGCTGTTATCTCCTCAGTTGATGCTGCCACCTCATGAGCCTTTTGAGCAGTAGATGTAATTGTATTTGCAACAGAGCTTATTAAATGGATGATTTTGTCTGAACTTGCCATTTCATCCTTTGTAATATCAACGATGCGGCTGACATCCTTTGATGTGCTGTCTACAGCAGCTAATATCTTTTCAAAAGACTCTCCGGCCCGATTGACAGTTTCTACTCCTGTTTTTGCTTCCTTTCCGCTTTCCAGTGTAGCGGATACAACACTGGATGTACTTTCAAGTATTTTATTAACCAGTAGGGCTACCTCTTTAGCACCCGATGTGGATTGTTCTGCAAGTTTTCTCACTTCCTCAGCAACAACCGCAAAGCCTTTCCCGGCATCACCAGCTCTGGCGGCTTCAATGGCTGCATTTAAGGATAACAAGTTTGTTTGCTCTGCCAAACTGTTGATAGTATCACTAATCATACCGATTTTTTGCGTATATTCATTCAGTACTGTTATTTGTTTTTCTGTTTCGAGTGTTTTTAAATCTATTACAGACATACGTTCCTTTGTTTCAGCAATGATTGATTTACCTAGGGCTGCAGCTTCTAATGCAGTTCTGGAATTTTCCTGTGTCGATACTGTCAAATTCTTTGCATTTTCAATCAAGGAAGAAAACTCCAATAGTACATCGGATACCTTTGCAATAGATTGACTGCCTTCGTCCGATTGAATCGACACATTTTGGATATTATCCGCAATCTCAGATACTGCCGAAGTGACCTGCTCACTGGTTGCTGCCAGCTCATGAGAAGATGTTGACAAATTGGAACATGCATCTTTTATATAGGAAACAATTTCAGATTGCTGCTCAACCATGCTGTTAAAGGAAGATTTCAGTATTCCTATCTCATCTGTTGAAGTTATGTCACATTGTACTGTCAGATTACCGCGTCCTGCTTGAAACAATTTATCCTGAAGAAGTGTAACAATATTGACAATTTTTTGTGAAATGGAATAGCTTAAAGTAAGTATAATAATCAATAAAATTAATGAAGGTATCAATATTTTATTGATCAAACCCATTTTTACTTGCTCCTGGATTTTTGTAGGGATACTGCATGAAAGAACAGCAATGGCTTTATCGCTGGCACCAATAACAGGGGAATAACCTGATATATATTTGGAATTTGAAATATCATCATATTGAAGCATTATATTTTTATCATTTATCACTTTATTTAAAGTGCTTTCAGCAGCAAAATCAGTATTTAGCCTTGTATTATCATCAGTATTTGTCAAAGTTGTAGCTACAGGATGATTATCGAAAAATATGGAAAATTCAGACTGAAACATATTTTTTGCCATATCCACAATTCTATTCTGGCTAACAGTATAACCAGTGGAAACTACACCTACAAGCTTTCCTGCCGGGGTATAAATCGGTGCGCCTGCCCTTACTGAAAGCTTTACAACCTTTCCCGGTTCTATACCTACAAAAGATTTTCCGCTCATTGCCTGGGCCACATTGATCTGGTTTGCAATGCTGTCATCTGCTTGAGGAACTTTTTCGGGTTCATGTGTTCTGAGGATGACAAAACCATTTGGATCTGTGATTACCATATAATCAAGTTTCCCATTTTCCATCAGGGGTGTAGTTGTCTTTAAAAGAGCTTGAAAATCTTTTTTTTGAACTTCCTCAATAATTAAAGGATTGTTTGCAATATTTCTGGCATGTGCAATTGCCTGATTTTCATAGTTTTCCAATAGAATGTTTACTGCCTCTAAATTATCATTTATTCGATTTTCCACATCCGTTTCAAGATAATTAGTAATTGTATAAATTGCAACTCCCAAAATTAATGTTATTATCACAACAAATACACCCATAATTGCCAAAAGCAGCTTTGCCTTAATACTGTTACGCAGCATAAAATCCTCTCCTTTGAGTTTAATGAAATTAAATTTTTGTAGCAAAAAATAGTATTACTTTCAGTGATATTCTAAAACACCTCCTCTCTTACAAGGCTTATTTCTTTAGCAATGCTAATCATTTGTTGAAAGCTGTCTAGTATTTTAACTTCAATAATAAATTATAACATTAATAAATAAAAATGCACATGTATATTAAAAGGAAATTTGTAATTTTCAGTCTGTAAATAAATGGGATTGAAGTATGAAAAGTCACTTGGGAACGATAAAATAATAATAACTGCTTCAAAAATGGGAAAATATACAATGCAAAAAAATTTTCATTGCATATTTTAAAATGTTAAACTATAGTATATAATATTAAATGCAAATGCGAATTATTTGCAAGTATATATATGGAGGATTGATTAAAATGAAGAAAACTATTACCAAAATTCTGTGTTTAGGTTTAGCATTAAGCATAGGTATTTTTTCAGGCTGTACAGCCAAACAGGGCACAGCCCAGAGTACCGGGGGAGGAAAGAAGATTTCTGTTTACACAAGCTTTTATGCAATGTATGATTTTACCCAAAAAATTGGCGGTGATAAAATTAATTTGACAAACCTTGTTCCGGCAGGCACAGAGCCCCATGATTGGGAGCCAACGCCTTCTGATATAGCAAAGCTTGAAAATGCTGATGTACTGGTATATAATGGTGCCGGAATGGAAATGTGGCTTGACAAGATTTTAAAAACTTTAAAAACTAAAAAGCTGGCAGCTGTTGAGACATCAAAAGATTTAAAATTACTAGACAATACTGATGAAGATGAGGATTTGAAATATGACCCACATGTATGGCTAAATCCGTTGAATGCCAAAATGCAAATGGAAACAATAAAGAATGCACTTGTAACAGCTGACCCTTCCAACAAGGATTATTATGAAAAAAATTATACCGATAATGCAAAAAAACTTGATGAGCTGGATAAAGAGTTTAAAGATGCTGCATCAAAATTTACGAAGAGAGATATAGTTGTAGCCCATCAGGCTTTTGGATACATATGTGATGCTTATGAATTAAAACAGGTAGCAATTGAAGGATTAAATGCAGATTCGGAGCCTTCTCCGGGAAAAATGGCTGAAATTACAGAGTTTGCAAAGGAAAACAATGTGAAATATATTTTCTTTGAAGAATTGATAAGTCCAAAGGTTGCAGAAACTATTGCCAAAGAAGTAGGAGCAAAGACTGAAGTGTTAAATCCGCTTGAAGGTCTTGAGGAAGACGATATTAATGCAGGAAAAGAATATTTTTCGGTAATGAGGGAGAACCTTGAAGCATTGAAAAAAGCTTTACAATAAGGGACTATAGAGAGGTAAAGAAAAATATTAATAAAATTCACAAATTGTTAATAAAATTTTAAAAAGGCTTATATACA
>CAYYEC010000323.1:0-4353 GCA_964470745.1 uncultured Eubacteriales bacterium
GATTAATCCCGGTATAATAGCTGTCTATATAGGTTTGGTTACTTTTTTCTTTTCAATCAAGTTTCCGACACCTCTATTTAAAGCCTTTGACATTGTAGGTGGAATGACTACTCCAATATCAATGCTTATTATAGGTGCACTGCTTGCTGATGTAAAGCTTAAAACAATATTCTCAGGGTTTCACATATATTGGGTTACCTTTATAAGGCTAATATTGATTCCACTTATTACACTTTTGATTTTAAAAACTATTGGAATATCCGGAATTGTATTAGGAATAAATGTAGTCTGCGCTGCAATGCCCGCAGCAGCAGCTACAGCAATTTTTGCCCAGAAATATGACGGAGATGCATTTTTAGCTTCTAAAGTAATTGTATTTTCGACTTTACTTTCACTGATCACCATTCCATTAATAATCATACTGTTATAAGATAAACAAAGGAGATACTATGAGTAATTTTTTATTTAGCTTTAATAATGTTGTACCTGTATTTTTAATTATTTTTATAGGTGTATTTATAAAAAAGAAAAATTTAATTAATGATAATTTTGCATCAGTCTCAAGTAAGCTTGTTTTTACAGTGGCATTACCTGCACTTATATTCAAATCCATATCCGATACAGATTTTACAAATGTATTTAATATTAAATTGATTTTATTTGCAGTTTTTTCTGTTATTATTTTATTTCTAATTCTAACTATATTCTCAAACATCTTTATAAGTGACACCCCAACCAGAGGTGCCTTTATACAAGGAGTTTTTAGAAGTAATATTGCCATTATCGGCATGCCGCTTATTTATAACATTTTTGGTGATTCAGGATTTTCAAAAAGTGCTATTTTGCTTTCATTTGTCATGCCACTATATAATGTTCTGGCGGTTGTTACTTTGACAGTAAATTCGCCAGGCAAAGAAAAAATAAACTATAAAAGTATGATTATTAATATATTAAAAAATCCATTAATTCTTGCGGCAATTACCGCATTACCATTTTCATATTTCCAAATTCGCTTACCCGTATTTGCTATAAAGACAATAAAATATCTATCAGATATTGCAATACCTCTAGCCTTATTTGGCATTGGTCATTCTTTTTCATTTAAAAACATCAAAAATAATATAAAATACTCTCTAATAGCTACAATTTTCAAATTGATAGTTGTTCCTGTTATTATTTCAGTTATTGCTTACTATTTTGGATTCAGGTCACTGGATTTGGCAGTATTATTTTTAATATTTGCATCTCCAACTGCTATTAATAGCTTTATAATGGCTAGTGCCATGAAGAGTAATTCAGATTTGGCTGCTGATATAGTTCTTTTGGCAACATTTTTTTCTGTATTTACTATTTTTATCGGGATATATATTTTAAAGGCTTTAAGTCTTATTTAGTAATTAAAAATCCAATGGGTATATATACCCATTGGATTTTTAATTTACAGTTTATTCTCCATAAACCTTCCATTCTTCTATACCTGTTGAGTATGATGACTGTGCATTTATATTCAATCTAATTTTGTTTGTAGTAACAGATGTAAAAGTTGTTGTATTGTATTGGTCAGATAAAACACCAAGTCCGGAAGGATTTTGCACATCCACCCATGTATTCCCATTCCAATACTGGAATGAGCAGGATGAGGGAACGTCTATTCCCCCTCCGGAACCTGCATCACTGAACCAATAAACATCACAGCCGGATATTGTATAATTTTGACTAAAATCATATTGCACCCACTGTGTAGTACCCGGATTATACCAATTACCGTATACATCATGGGTTCTGTCATTTGAGCTTGTAGGATCAAAACCATCATTTAGTGCATTTATAGTTTCCCATGATGAACAGTATGAAGTTGATGCTGTTGCTCCCCATGCAATATTTGTCAGAGTTGTGCCTCCATTGGCAAGATCACTTATTTCCGATGCACTTAATGACCTGCTGTATATTCTAAAATCATCAACAAGTCCATCCATATATGGATCTGACCACTGTGATTTTCCTATATAGTTTTGATTTGTAGAACCTAAACTTGAAGGTTTAAGTGTCATATTTGAATTTCTTGCTACCTCTACTCCATCTACATACATGATACCAATGCCGCCTGATAATGTAACTGCAACATGCTTCCACGAACCAGTTGCAAGAGTTGTGGCATTTATCTGCTCCTCATTGCCATTTCCACTGGTTGTAATAGCAAATCTTAATGTATTACCTCCACTTTGAGGTGCAAGAAACATATAATTCGATGTCCCTGTGCCAAAATCAAATATTCTTGCCCAGCTGCTTGTACTATTTAAATTTGCCCATGCAGCAATAGTAAAATCATCCAATCCACTCACAATTCCGGACGGCATACTAACATATCCATCAGTTCCGTTAAGGCTTACAGCATTTCCATTATATCCTGCTGCCCATGCAGCTCCACCATTTAATGTTGCATTATTTCCACTACCTGATGAATCAGCAGCAGTTGTTCCACTTGTTTCATTAAAATTGTATAATGCTACATTTTCAGGTACCGGTGTAGGAGCAGGAGTAGGCGTAGGCGTAGGAACAGGCGATGAATTTTTTATTATCTTAATATTGTATGTAGATGCTGTTCCAACATTAAGATTTATTTCTGTTGACTGCCCATCTAATGCACTAACTGATTGTACTAATGAATCATTTACCTTTACATCATATCCTCCTGCAAGAAGACCGGTTAATGTCAATTTTGTCGTATGGCTGCTTGTTTTCATGTTTTTCAATGTTAACTCTACGTAATCATTCTGATCGCCTATTACAGCAGTTGTATATTGATCCTGTTCAAGCTCCATATTCAGCTTCTGACTAACCATATTCAGACGTTTGAAAAGACCATCTTTTGGAGTTACTGTATAGTATGAACCATTTTGTACAACATCACATCCATATCCATACAGCCCAAAAATCGGGTCAATGACTACATCGGCACTTAATATTTTCAGTACTCCAAAAAGTCCCAAATCTGCTTCTCCAGACATTTGTCTCCATCCGTTATGGAGGCTGCCACCACCTAAGCCTTGACCTCCCAGGTTTCCTTTTTCTGCTTGATATGTCCATGATACTGTTCCTATATTTGCAGGATCTGAATCAATCTGTCCTGAGTTAATACTACTTATAAGTCCAATCTTCGCAGCATATGCCATTCTCATATCTTCTTCCGGAGTAGTTGAATGGAATCTTAACCAGTCATCCATGGTATATCCGGCCAAAGCCATTGTGTACTGGAAATTCCACCAGTTTTCACCACAAATTGTAACTGGATTTGCGTAATAATACCAGACAGGTTGAACTCCACGGCAAGCCCTGGTTTTGTCATTTATTTTACTCATCATAGTTGTATTATTATTCATTTTTGCCAGTGTATAAACAGCTTCTTCTCCGGTATTATCATAGCTGTATTCAGACCCATACGGATATGTGGTATTTTTAAAGTTGTTATATTTTGTTGTCATTTTCGAAATTATATCGTTTGCTTCATTAGTATATCCTTCATCCTGTAAAGCTTTGATTATTTCAGGTGTAGTTAACTCACCCATTAATCCTGTATTCCAGTTATATGCTACTGCTCCATCATATAAAGTTTTAAATATATTATATGCTCTTAAAAGATATGTGGTTCTTGAGTTAATGTAATTAACAGCATTCGGATGCAGCTTTGCAATTTTGTACATGCTAAAGTATGTATTGTAAATATGCGGGTAAGCATATCCACGGTACGTAGGTGTATCATTTGGCTCAGCTTTATAGAAATCATGAATAAGATAATCTGTATGATGACCGTACATAAGCGTATTCCAGATAGCTGTTTCAAGATATTCATCAATTGCAGTTATTTCAGAAGCAACCGGATCAAGCACATTCTTTTCTGCAAGGAACTCACCGTGGGTTAACCCCCAGTCATCTCCCCATCCCCAATATCCATAGAATTCGCCTCTTTTTGCTTTTGTATCCATCATCCAATCGTCAAACACCTTGTTATATCCTTTAGATGAATCATTCCACTGTGTCTTTTCCACCATAAATGTTGCATGTCTTTGAAGTGCATCACCAATTGATTCAGTTGCATAGAACTGCAATACAGTTTGTTCCCCGTTACCGTAATTTATGGTAATGTCGTTATCACCTAAATGATTTAATGTCAATTCATATATTTTGTGATTTGTACCTACTGTTTCAACATATGTTATTGTAGTTTCAGAAGGAAATTCAGCTGTAATTGAATTTATAGTTTTTGATGTATGCAAATCTATTTTTGCAGTCATATCTGTTGCAAAAATCATCCCGGGAACTACATTTACATCTATTAATCCCTCATCATACAGC
>CAYYEC010000323.1:4363-5004 GCA_964470745.1 uncultured Eubacteriales bacterium
TTCAGTGCTTGTAACTTTGTGGAACTTAAAACCATAGACCTTTTCTTCACCGGGTGCAAGGAATAAACTGGTATTTGGAAGGTATCCTCTATTTGTACTCTTAATACGGTTTGAATGTATATAGAATACATTTAGTCCATTAGCCCAATTACCCTGATCCTGACACCATGTGCTGCCGGGATGCTCTTCAATTCTCCAATGATCCTGGTATTCCAGTTTTGCTCCTGTAGCTGAATCAGGAGTGAACAAAACAAACGACCCTATTCCACTTGGTCTTTGAGCATAAATATATGATCCATTAAGTCCAGTAAATGAATGGTCTACAACTCTTGTTTCATATATTGCTTCACTTCCCGGCCATCTTTCATTGAATGGCATTGGAAGTCCCACATCACCAAACTCAATTGTCTGTGAACTTGTATTCTTCAGCTTTATTTCCCAGTACAAATAATCATTAACCAAAGAATAAGTTTCAGTTAATAAGAAATTCTGTATGCCTTCACTGTTTGACGAATTCTGGTAAGTTACAGTTACTGTATTACCATTTTGGCTTATATTTCTTACATCAGCTGATTTGTTTGTATATGCCTTAGTCCAGTTACCCGACCCAAGCCTATATTCAAACATAAGCTCGCCCATCC
>CAYYEC010000324.1:0-4993 GCA_964470745.1 uncultured Eubacteriales bacterium
GGATATAGGTCTTTATATACAGCACAGTATATAAAATACATTTCGTTGCCTGTAATATCAATGTTACCTAGTGTATCAATAAATTCATCAAATGATTTGAAGAACCACCTCATAAAATATCTATCCAGTAATGCTTTTGCTATCTCTAAAGACCCTGCACAATTAAACTGAGGGAGGGAGATTAGTCTCTCTATATATTTATCCATTTTATTATTCTCCTTTCTTAAATGACCCACGTTTATAGAAAGCTGAATATTTGATATTAGCCTTTGTAATCCACGTAACATTATATCGAGTAGCAGGGTAGGAGGGGCGTTTTGAACATATATTAATATTCTTCATGTCTGTTCTATCGTTAGCATTGCTTACAATTATATTTGCTTCATCCATGCTATCACACTCGAAAACAATCTTGTCAATCATTTTTGTACCTTTGCCTTGAATATTAAAAGTCATATTAAGAATATGGCTACAAAACTTATCTGTCATTGTTACATAAATTTTACTCATTATATATTCCTTTCTAAATTATTTTAATAATTGGATCAACAGATACGGATTTTAAAGCATTTTCTACATGATTTTTACTGAAACATAAATCGGATTCCCTACACTGTAAAGTTTGTTCACCACATTTTTCTTCCCATGTTTTTATCCAGTGGTTAGTATATATTTCATGCCAGCCATCCCAAATAATAAGCGTTTGGTGTGGAGTCCATGTCTTTTCTATTAAGTGTTGTTCACAAATTTCATCATAATACTTAAACGTCATAGTAATTGCTTGATGATATTGTGCATACTTACCTACATTAATGTTAATTAACTTTATGTGATAGGCAGCAGGAAAACCAAATTCAGAGAAACAAAAAAGTGTATATAATTTACACTTTTTAAGAGGGGAGATAAGAAGATTATAATCAGGTATCAGGAACTTATTGTCTATTAACTTTTCGAGTTCTTCATTAGTAAACTGCTTTACCTCCTCAATGAATTTGTTTATTTCAGTATCCGGTATACACCCACTAGACCATGTATGGTTAAACCGTTTTCGTACTTCCTCAACAAGTCCTTTATAATGCTCACAACCGAAAAATGCGTTATCTGCTATATCTAGCAAATCATATTTACTCATTTTATTACCACCACCTATCACATTCTATAATAGTGGTAGACTTCTTTGTCATATTTTAATTCCTTGTATACCGCCACTATGATATTATTGTTCTTCAAAGCAAAGTGGTTAAGTCTATAGCCTTGTGGGTTATATATAGAACAATTTGTCATACTCATTTCTGCGTACACATCTGAACTTGTGTAGGGGAGACCTAGCTTCTCCGAGATAGTTAAGCCCTTGCATTTACCACCATCTACAATACGCAGTAAGTCAGGGAATCTCCTAAAGTATTCTTCCAAGTATACTAATATGGCAATACGTTCTAAAAACGACCATTCTTTCTTGAAATCATCGTCCTTAATGCCATCTTCAAGCTCAACCATTAATTCCATTTCGGGTAGTTCACTTTCAGTATTAAAAGGTATTTTATTAGGGTAGTACATATACATCACTCCATTCCTATCACCACGCCATGTGGTACCATTTTATAATTATTGAGGTCTCTTAAATCCTTAAACCATTCAATATCAGCGTTAAGGCGGTGCCTACCATTGCAACCACCCTCAAAGTAAATATGCACTTCGAGTTTAGCAGCTTCCGCACCATTGATAATCTCAACATCTTTCATCTTAGCTGCTATTTCATCAACGGTCATAGTAGGGGATAGGTTGAGATTATCAACTATATTTTGTGTCTGAGCAGTAGGAACATCAAACCAGTAGAAACCATCAGACCGAGATATATCATGGCACATGTTTTTTTTATCGCTCTTGGGTACAGTCATTCTATATTGCAAACTTGCGGTTATACTCTTATTCATTAAATTCACCCCTTATTAAATTAAATAAAGGACATGTTTCTCGCCCTTCATATAAATTATGATTGGCGAGGAACATGCCCATTTCTTTATCCTTTTTTAATCTTTAAATGTAATCAAGAGGACAATTCAAAATTATTAAAAGTGATTTTTTCAGTGGTTTCAAATTGTCTTTTTGCTTTCATCAAAATCAACATATCTATTAAAATCCAGTCCTTTTTCTCTACAAAATTTAATAATTCCAAACACTATCTTCTTACCTCCACCAACACCAGTATTAAGAAATCTGTGTAGATGTGCAGGGTCTACACCTGTTTCCCTTCCAAATCTGTTATAATTACCTGCACAATAGATTTCCATCATTTGTAGAATTTTGAACCTATTAAGTTGCATAAATAAATCTCCTCTCTATATTTATATTTTAGTTATTTATTAGTTAGTAATTGGTTGATAACTTTTTAAATTTGTTAAGTTTTATTGCCCAAAATGATTCTTATATGCTTTTCGATAATTTTATCTAATTTTAATGACTGTAGATATATTTGCTCCTTTGAGGCATTTGTATCTATAACCAAACTGTTCAGTATCTCACGTTCATGTTCCAGCTCATCGTGTATCTTTCCCACTATGTTCTCACGCTCTCAATCTTCAATATAATCATTAAAATCCAGTCTTTTTTCTCTACAAAATTTAATAATTCCAAACACTATCTTCTTACCTCCACCAACACTAGTATTAAGAAATCTGTGTAGATGCGCAGGTTGAACGCCTAGTTCTCTTGCAAATCTATGGCAATTACCTTCACAATATTTATTCATTAGTACCTTCACTTTTTCTCTATTTATTTTCATATCACTGTTATTGTTTTTTTCTTTTACCAAAATAATCCCCTCCTGTTTATTTTATTGTATATATTTAATGTCTCATTACATTTTAACTTTTTAATTAAGCCTTTATAATTTTATTAAAATCTTTACTATTTGAAAAGGTAAAAAGTAAAAAATATCTTCTACATCTATACAAATTTATTCTCTACTAGATTATAATAACTTTTTAAAATACTTAATTTGTTTACTTTTGGAGTAATTTTTTTCTTCTCTAGTCTGTTTAAGATTTTTCATTTAAGAACACTTCGCAACTTTGCTATATGCAATGCATATATTTATATAATAAGATTATATTTGCATTTTGTCAATTTTATTTTGAAATAAATTTACTATATGCAAAGTTAAGAAAGTATTTATTTTGATTTACAATTTGTAATGCTATAATTTACATAGGAGTTGATAATATTGTGATTATAAATAAAAGATTGAAAATTTTAAGAACTGAAAATAAACTAACGCAGTTAGAATTTGGTAAATTATTTAACTTAGCCGAATCTACTATCTCCTTATATGAGTCTGGTAAAAGAATTCCAGAAAATGAAACATTATTTAAAATATCTCAACACTTTAATGTTACTGTTGATTGGATAATGGGTCTCGCTGATGAGAGAAAATTTGCTAAAAAAGAATTTGTTCCTTCAAATATAAATCTAATTAAAGGCAATATGTCTTGGGAAGAAATGTCTTTAGATATTGCAAAAAAAATGAATAATCCTTCTATGGGAGAACATTTTAATCCGAAATATTTACAGTCAATAGCTTCAGGGTCTGAAACTCCAACATATCCAAGAATAAGCGGATTGGCTATATATGCTGACGTAGATCCAGATTTTTTTTATAGACATAATACAAAAGAAGATTTTGAGATGGCAAAAGAAAAATATTTAGCTGAAAAGGAAAAACGACATGTAACTCACTTTGATAAAGACCTGCAAGATTTTATTAATAATCCTGCTTCTAAAGAATATATTGAATTAGCAAAAAAAATATTTGATAAAGGTTGGGATGCAAAAGAAGTTGAAGTAACTTTCACAGGTAAAGTAAGGCTTTAAAAACTTTTAAAAAAGTAATTTAGTTAGCCATCTAAATTACTTTTTTATGCATTTTGGCTCTTTGGGTTGATAAAACACCCACAGGGTGGCCGCACTTGGTATAACTGCCGCCAAGAATAAAATAAATGTTGATATTAATCCAATAATATACCTTTTATTCATAGTAACCATTCTCCTTTATCCTTTTAATTTCATTTCTTAAAGAAATCATATCACTTCCATGTTTATTAATCAGGTGTTCAAACCAGTCAAGATTATATTTTCTTTCTTCACTTTCTTTGGCAGCTTTTTCACTTTCTTTATGAACATAAACTATTGTTAATGCCAATAAAACAATTGCAAGTAAAGAACTAATTATTTGGTATGAAAAATCTCCCAAATTCTTAGAATTAAAGCCAAATATGAAAAGCAGCAATATATTTGAGACTGTAATAAACATTATGCTTATTATTATATAGATAATAGTTATTCTCTTCAAAACATTTTTTATATATATTTTAATAGGATCCAAATTCAAAATTACTACTTTTGATTTGTATAGTACAAAAGATAATACAATTTCTATTAATCTACCGGGCAAACAGAACAACACAAACATAAGAGTATTCGGTTTAAGCTCAAAATAAGTTAATCCTGTAATTATATTCATAATTATTATACTAAAAGCATCCATTAATAAAAATACAATCATTGTTATAAGGAAACTAATTGCTATTTTAAACACTTCAATCTTGTATACTTCTACATATATAAATATAAAAAATACTACTTGAATTATTGATATTAATAATTCATCTAAATTAAAATTATGTATAGTCCCTGAAAACAAAGCAGTAATTGTGACTGTAAATATGATTTTCAATAAGTTTTTCCTATCTTTAAAGTTTAATATTGCCTTATAGCCTATGACTAGCATTGTTATTAATAGTATCAAAAACTCCTCTGGTATACTTATCCACAAAAAATTTACTAACCCAAATTCAATCATTAGCTATTACCTCCGAAATCCATTTAACGTAAACATATTAAAAACCAATAAAAACAATGCAGGAATCATTATAGTATCTCCAATACTCACCATTTGCATCCCATAAGCCTATATCCCAGGTGGATGGATTATATC
>CAYYEC010000325.1:0-1600 GCA_964470745.1 uncultured Eubacteriales bacterium
TTTTCTGATAAATTTAACTTTATTGTTCGTTATCTATATGATACATTGGTTTAAAACTGTACAGGATGATGTATGCTGCTGTTCTATGAAGATTTATTTAATGTGACAGCTTTTATCAGTTCACGGCTGGTACTTGATGTATAATATAGACTATGTAAATACAGCCACAAAGAAAATAATAGTAATTATTATTGAAGAAATTAAATTTATAAATGTTTGAACTTTATGTCTAGGTTTCTTCCTTAATGCATTTTTTAGCATTTCATTTAACGAAGAAATCTGAAATAGCGTAACAATAATAGCAGTTACTGCCAAAAATTTACGCGTATTCCAGAGAATCCATATCGAGATAAAACCTAATGCTGTAAAGATAATTCCCATATTTTACTCCAATTATTAATTAATCACTAATATTATATAATATTAGTGATTAATTAATGTGTTACAAATTTATATCAATATTTTGATTTCATTCATTTTTTTGCAGCAATATATCTCTCTGCCATAACTCCTGCAATAGCTCCATCTGACGCAGCAGTTACTACCTGACGTATTAGTTTTGTCCTAATATCTCCAGCCACAAATACTCCTTCTACATCTGTTTTGGCATCTTCACCTGCTATAATATAACCCCAGTCATTCATTTCAATTTGTCCCCTGAACATTTCTGATCTAGGCTGTGTTCCAATATATACAAATGCACCTTCTGTGGGTATTTCACTCATATCTTTGGTTTTAATATTTTCTACAACAACACTTGTCAAGGCATGCCCCTGACCATTTACCACACGTACTTCAGAATCCCAAACTATATCTATTTTATCATTTTTAAAAGCTTCTTCCTGAGCAGTCTGTGATGCCTGGAAATTATCGAATTGATGAATTATAGTAACATGTGATGCAAACTTTGTTAAGAAATTAGCTTCTTCAACTGCCGAGTTTCCACCGCCTACAACAACCACTTTTCTATCCTGATACATAGAACCATCACATGTTGCACAGTAATGAACTCCCCTACCTTTAAACTCATCCGCACCTTCTGCTGGTAATGCCCTTGGCTCTGCTCCGGAAGCTATTATAACAGCCTTTGCAAAAAACTCAGTATCCTCTGTACGGATGTATTTTGTATCCCCTTTAAGACTTACTTCAAAAACTTCTTTTAAATCTTCTATTTTTGTTCCAAAAGATATTGCCTGTTCTCTCATATTTTTAATTATCTCTTTTCCCCTTACTACACCTGGAGTTCCAGGATAATTTGCTACATGGTAAGTGGAAGCCGTCTGTCCCCCAGGAACGCTTTGGTCAATTACTATTGTATCCAGTTTTGCCCTTGATGCATAAATTGCAGCTGTAAGACCCGCTGCACCAGCTCCAAGGATTACAACATCACATTCAACCTTTTTCATTTCGGTAGGTGGTATAACATCGCCAAGTATCTCTTCAATAGCCTTTCTTACCTGGGGTTTATTCATAAAACCGTTTAATCTGGTACCTATTTCTTCACCCTTATTATAGAACAATACTGTTGGGCTGCTGCTAACATTTATACTTTTGGCAAATTCTTTATTTGCCTGCCTCAATACTTTGATAAATTTAATAT
>CAYYEC010000325.1:1610-4993 GCA_964470745.1 uncultured Eubacteriales bacterium
TTTCGGCCATTTTATCATAGATTGGTGCCAGTACTTCACATGGTAGACACTCCTCCGAATAGAAATCAACTATAACCGGAACTTCACTCTGAAGAACTTCCTTTTCAAATTGGTCTGCATTGATATACAATATTTTTTCACTCATCTAGATCATCCTCTCATTTTAATATTTACGTTTTATCATGAACAGCAACAGGACTTTTGTTTTTTAGGAAAATAATCACATTTAACTCCTATGCAGTCCTTATTTTCTTTAAATTGTTTACAAATATACTCTTCTTGACCTTGATATTTTAGTGCCCTTATAAAATCCTTTGCAACCTCTAAAGAGCTTACAGCATCTCTTTTACAACACCTCGGGCCTCCGAATTCACTCATTTTCATTAATGCTTTAGCAGTTAATTTATTCGCATTACCTCTCTCATCTTTAGATAATGGCATTACCTTATTAATTATTGAATATGCTATTCCAGTCCCAATACCAGCCCCACAGGCACCGTAAAAACCACATGCACCTCCATTGATTTCTTTTCCTCTTTTTATAGCTTCTTTGATGTCAGAAATTTTTTTAGTATTGGTAGCATTTCCATAGGTTGTAACTAGTATTGCAGGAACAATACTATGGTACTCAGGTCCATGCATATTTAATTCTGGTAATTCAAATATCTTATTAGCAAGCTTGATTGGATCCTTAATATCTGAATTAATACAGATGTTTTCTACTATCTTCAGGATATCCTTGCTATGACAATCATCACAGACAAAATGACCATTTTTACAGATTACATTTGTTTTAGTTGCTACTCCACAATACTCACATTTGACATCCTGTAATTTAGAGGTGTTATACATAAGGTCTTCGCCGCAAACCAAACACCCTGAATGAAACTTCTGCTCCGGGTCAGCTATTCCTTTGATGTCATTTATATAGTAGTTTATCCCTAAATCCATTAATTCTTGTATAGGTCTACAATCTGGTGATAATATTTTCCCAGATTTATTTGCTCCTACAACTCCACATCCTCCACCACATATGACATTATATTGACATTCTCTACAATCTTCAATATTTAGCACATTCCTCTTTTGCCACTGGTCTACTCTGTCTTTTTCCAATTCAACTTGTGGATAATATTTTCCCAGTCTATATTCTTCTCTACCACAGCTTGCAGTACATCCATAGATATCACCACGATAATCAAAAACCCATTCAGTCTTCGCTGCCGGGCATGTATCAAAGCTGGCCATATATAATTCCCCGGTTTCAACCATATGCCTTATTCCTTTGAAGTCAGGTTTATGAAATTTTTTCAATACGGGATATTCTTTACTCAGCTTTACAAAGTTTGCCCATAACTCTACTTGAGATAAAAGGTGTTGTGGTTTGGCATAACATTCAAATAGCTCATAATTCCTTCCTATTTGAGTTTTAAAGTACTCTTGGCCCAAATCCAGCCAACCTTTTTTGTCAAGAAATTCTGCAAGATTTACAGTATCTTGAATGTTTTCGTTGTCTAAAACTGTTCTAAAGTTTATCGGTATCTTATTCTCAATAGCCTTTTCCATCCCCAAGACAATCCTGTCAAATGTACCTTTCCCATTAACAGTTCCTCTTCTTAAATCATGGACTTCTTTACTTCCATCAAGTGTAACCTGCAGTTCCTTGACCCTGGCATTTTTTAACACATCTACATAATCGACCAGGTCAAATCCATTTGTAACAGTAGCTATTTCAAAATCCGTATCAATACATTTATTAATTATATATTCAATTATTTCTCGCTGGGCAGGGGAGTTTATAAGCGGCTCTCCTCCAAATAGAGTAACAAATGGCTTCTGAGGCTTATTTAAAAAATTATCACTTGCATACTTAAAGAAGGCATCTACCATCTCTTTAGTAATTAGTCCTCTTTTTTCTTCTACTCCCTTTTCATAACAATAGGCACAGGCCAAGTTGCAGCCATAGGTTGGGAGCAGAAGAAGCTGTATCTGTGAGTTCTCAATTTCATTTTCAAA
This sequence comes from uncultured Eubacteriales bacterium, assembly GCA_964470745.1. Lineage (GTDB taxonomy): Bacteria > Bacillota > Clostridia > DSM-8532 > CAYYEC01 > CAYYEC01. The sequence continues at coordinate 3,627 of CAYYEC010000325.1, forward strand.
CTTTTCAAATTCTACTTTAATAATTGCATCTTCCTCTGATTTTTCTTTAAATAAATACCCTCTTTCCAATAAGTATTCTGTTAGCTCCCTATTTAAATCTTTCTCATCTTTTGAATTCTTTATGCTATTAAGATATCTAAATTCCTCACTGTTCATCAAATCAAAACTACCTGTTAAAGGATTTAAAATAGCATATTCATCTGAACCATTAATTTTTACGACAATGTTGTTTTTACTATAATACATTTATATTCCTCCATAAATACATACCGAGCATATTCCTTTTCATTACATTGAATATAATCTTTAACAGAACAATTATATTCCTAATTAATGTAAAAATCAAAACTACATTTATATATTACAATATTACAATATAAATTGCAAGTGTTTTTTAGAAAAAAGAAGACAGTTTATACTTAGGAACGATAAAATAATAATTTACCATTTTGAAATCGGTTATTATTATTTCATCGTTCCTTATTTTTAAATACAAACTATCTTCCTATTTTTTGTAAACCTCTTAATCGTGACATCCTGCCACAACATTTGATGATTTTGAACAGCATTGAGCTGTTTTAAAACTTGAACAACATGATTTGTTATCAGATTTTTTAGTTACTTTTTTCACTTTTTCCCACCTCCTTTACTTTACTCATTAATTAATTTCCTTATTTTTGCTGCTATAATTATTTATAAGCTTTAATAGTAAGGCTTATAAAGTCATATCCATTCTTTAGATATTCTCTTTGATTAAGTATTTCTATCTTTGAAAATCCAGCTTTATTAATACTCTCCAAATATTCTTCTTTTGTGACAGCTCCTCCAAAACACTCTGCCCAATGATTGGGATCATTTTTTATTGATTCCGGGAGCGGGTTTTTTGTTACAGCATCAGAAATGATAAACCTTCCCCTACTTTGTAATACTCTGTAAATCTCCTTATATACCATATATTTATCCTTGGCATGATTAATTACACAATTACTTATAACTGCATCAAAAAAATTATCCTCAAACTCTAAATTTTCAATATTACCTAAAACAAATTCAGTATTTTTAAGATTCTCATCTTCAGCATTCTTTCTGGCAGTATCAATCATGTTGTCAGTAATATCCAAACCTACTGCCAGTCCATATTCTCCCACCATTTTAGCTGCCTGTATGGTTTCCCTTCCTTTTCCACATCCCATATCCAGAATTCTTTCACCCTGCGTAAGATTTAAGTACAAAAGATTTGTTCCACATCCTAAAGTGCAATCACTTTTACTTTCTCTTTCATATCGATCTTTAATTTTTTCTAATAAATCCTTCACATTTACACATCCTGTCAAAATAAAACTAATAATATAATACTACAATTATAT
>CAYYEC010000326.1:0-4281 GCA_964470745.1 uncultured Eubacteriales bacterium
ATATCGAATCTTACTCCTTTTTCGTGAACATCTCCAGCTAAACGCTGGTTTATAATATTTCTTGTAGGCTTATCCTTTAAATATTTATTAACATTTCCAACTGCGTCCATAAATTCATCCATATTTTTATATCCATTATCAATAAGTGTTTGATCAGAAACTGTCCTTATAAATTCTTCCATGGATTTATAGCCTTTAGGTACTACCCATCTTTCAACAACATGGCCTGCCTTGTCAAATCCTCTGACAACTACAGTTTGAACTTGTTCTTTTACAATTTTGCCAACTCCTGTAACTGTGTTGGAAAGTATCTTTTCAAAATCGCTTACTCTGTCCGGACCTACAAAATTTCTAATAGCATCAATTAGTCTTTCCTTGGTTTCTTCATCTTTTAATACTTCGTCTATAATATTATAGATATCATCAGTTGGTATATCACTGCGAATTATTCTTTCTCGTTGTTTATCACTTAAACTAATCATATTGATAAAAGCTTCTCTTGCGCTCGGATCTTCAATATTAGGCATAGTTAATATAAAATCCTCTACAGTTTTTGGTTCCGGAAGATAGCTCTTAAATTTAGAATAATTGATAGAATTAAAATCAATGTCTCTGCCGAGCAACTTTTCCGCAAGTCTGATTAATTCTTCTTTTTTATCTGTACCAACTCTTTCGATGCATTCTTTAATTAATGCATCAACTCCAGTTTCTTCTTTCATCAATGTATCCAGGATGTTTACTACAAAATCATTTTTTGAGCCGCTTATTTCATTATTTAATAGAGCAAAATCAAGATAGCCGCTACGCAGCAATGCTGTTCTACCATTTAAATCATCCAAATTGGGAACAGAACATATTGCACCTACTAATTTTTGAAAATCCGAGTCAACTACATTGGAATCACCAGTTACATTTAAAATTTCTCTTAATTTTTGTCTTATATCAGTTCCAACATAGTTACGGGATACCTTATAGAGAATTTCTTCACCATTTTCATATTTCTTAACTTCATCAATAATGTTTTTCATGTCTACAGCAGGAGTATCACTGCGCATAAGTTTGTCTGCCAGACCTTTTGCACCACTGTTTTCAAGGGTTTTAATAAAGGAGTTGCGTCTTCTTTTGTCTAAAGATATATGGCTTAACAATATGGTAATATCATCCATTCCATCAATATTATTCATATAATTACTGCAATAAACAATAGATTCATCAATATTTTCCATTATTTTCTTTAAAGCTTGTTTTTTATCCAGGCCAACATGCCTTGACATGGCTTCAAGAAGTGTTTCAAGTCCGCCTTCCTTACTAAGTGCAGCTTCCAAAATATATATAAAATCTAATGCCTTTGCTTCACTTCTGGGAACATTTAATAAAACTTCATCAAGTGCCGCACTAAATGACAGGGCATTACGAGCAGTTATATCTGACATGGAAGGTAAATTACAAAGAAATTCATGGATTTCATTTATATCAATATCGTTACGCTTAAATCTTCTTAATAATAAAGCTGTGACTTCATCAATGTTTCTTGCACTTTTTATAGAATTTACAAAACCAGGACCATATCTTCCTATATCTAATAAATCATCCCCATATTTTGTAAGGTTTATTGCAGCTCCAAAATACATTGCACCTTTCAAGGTTTTTAATTCGGATAACCCCATAAAGCCTAATGCTCTTTCCCACCATAATAAAGGTGCACCTGTAACCATATCTTTTCCCGTTACACCTTCTATTACACCTTTTATATCACCTATACCTGGAGCAAAATTAGCTATCATGTTAATTATTTCTTCTAAACTATTTTCTTTTTCCTCAAATATTTTTGCAATAAATGTATCCTGCTGTTTAAGTAGATTAATTATATTATCAGCAGTACCTTTATTTATAGGCGAACCACTCTTTAAAGATTCAAAAAGTATCTCTTCCACATTGGAATTATTTTTTACTACTTCGTTTTGTAAAAGTACATATTGCAAATAGAGTATACTTTGCTCGAATTCTTCAAGGTTTATAATATCATCAGGAGAAATTCCTGCAAGATAATCATTGTATACTTTAATTAATGACAAGTAACCATATGTTAATACAACATCTTTAGGCTCAAGATTATTTATATTTTCATAATCATCCTTTATATTAAATACTCCGTATTTACTCTCACTATGGTATTCGATATGTCCTTTTCCATTACAATGCTCACACATGACATAATATGAACCGGAATATTCACTTACATTTATATCATCTGCATACCCATAATACTGATACAAATCTTCAACTTTCATATTATAATATTCATCATAAAGGTGCTTCCCTCTGCCGGCACATTCATCACATGTAATATATACCTTTGCTGAAGATGCAATTGGAAGTACATTACCAGCCATTATGAGGTTGTTTGCAGTTTCGATAGTCATTTTTTCTTCATCTACAAGAGTCTGGATATTTTCCTTGTAGAAACGGTTCATAGGAGCAAATTTCTCAATATATCCATTATCGTCTTTAGATCTTAGTACATGGAAAGAAGTTATTATATAGTTGCTTCTATTGGTCTCATCATACTTGCCAAGATATTCTTCATCATCATACTTTAAGGCTTCCTTTTTAATACCTATTGCCAGAGATACCTGCGCTTCTTCTATAGTATAATTGCTGTAAGCAATATAGGATTGTTCCGCCTCATCAAATTGGGTATCATTCGGAAGCACGCATATCTGCTTAATCTTTCCATCTTCACTATTATAACGGGTAATCATATACCCGTCTATCTGATCCTTATTTTCAGGCTGTCTAAAAGTAAATCTTGTTACATATTTGCCTAGGCCATTTATATCATCAAGGCGTGGTGCAAATGAGTCCTGCTCATAAATACCAACTTCTATTCCCAACTGGTGCATTAAAAAGCTGGAGAATGAAGCATTAAGAGTTTGCTCTTTTAGTTCGTATATACTTTTTGTCTCTAATTTTGGAGCATTGTCAATCCATGCTTTTGTTTCTAAAATTGACTTGCCAAATAGAGGAGTCTTGTCTGTAGATGCAAATCCTCCCCATATGCCGCTATATACAAATGGATTTAATTTATTTTCTTCTTCATCCTCTTTAAAGCCTGCTTCCATATTTTTAAGCTGATATTTATTAGCACTGCTTTCTTCAGCCATACTGTCCGGAATAAGTGTTTTTCTGAAAAGCTTTCTATAGTTTTCATCAAAAATATTTTTATACTCATTCCAGAGTTTTTTTGCTGTTTCTTCATCATTTGACAGCTTATCGGGTTCAATCTCTATTTGTTCAGGGAATATTGCACCTGATAAAGTATTAAAATTAATATTATCATTAGTAAGACTTCCTATTTGACTTTCAATAAATTCTCCACAAATAGGATACAAGGTATGGGTTTTTTCACCTACGGAAAATACAGGATGGTTTGTATTTAGCTTATATACCGCTCCAAAATCCATTTTGTATCTTCCTTCATTCCAGAAAAATACATTGCCTTCTTGTGTAAAATTACTTTCTTTTTCAGTATTTGAAACAACTATATATTCTGCTTTATATTCTTTCAACTCGCAATCCGGCAATGTAGGTTCAAAAACTACTATAACCTGTTTTGAGTCAAATGGTTTTGTCAAATAATTTTTTACTTCATTTGCGTTGCTATATGGATAAAATATATTATACATCATGTACAATCTGCTTTTTCCATCTTCATCAACATCTTTTCCTCTAAATGAAGTATACTGTATTGTAGGTTCGTAATCTATATAACTAAATAAACTGGATAAATTATAAATATCGCTGCCGTATTTTAACTCATATTCGTTTTCTCTGCCTTCGCTTTGAGGGGATATTCGAACTTCTTTATTTCCATTGTATGTCATTAACTCGCCCAGTTCATTAAATGTAATAGAATACTTCTGCCCCGTACCTGGTATTTTTAAATTTTCAATATCAAGCTTTATATTTTCTGCTAAATATTTAAATTCATTATCTGGTTTTATAAAGTCATCTATATTCATAGGAGATTGTAATTCATAAGGATGATTTACCAGTACAGGTGCAAACTTTTTGGCTAACTCATATTCATCTTCATCACTTACTTTTCCTGCTTCTTTTTCAACAAAAACGTCTTGTGACCACAACAAATTACATTGATCTGATCTTTCTAAGAATATCTTAAATGAGTAATGCCCGGTATCTCCCAATTGGTGTTCAAAAATATATTCATTTTTATTTCTTACAGTTTGAACAATTTCATCTACATTTTTAGATTGGATA
>CAYYEC010000326.1:4291-4991 GCA_964470745.1 uncultured Eubacteriales bacterium
ATTGGATACTTTCACCATGAGATATTCCGTTTTCCAGTGACTCATCATATTTGTATTTATTTATTACAAAATTTATTTTATCATAATCATCCGGGTCACAAAGTTTTGGATTATTTATGATATAGTCATTTATCATATCAGTTAAATCAACTTTTATTTTTGCATTATAATTGCTTTTAATATTAAAATAGTGTGGAAGAAAGCTAAATAGTTGTTTTTTACCTGATACTGCATTACAATTTTTCAGATTATTAAATTTACCGTCTTTTAAATTTACAGCCTTTACAACTTCACTGCCATTTTTCATATCTCCGGTACCTTTTGGAGATATAATATCTACTGCACTGATTTTTAATAATTTAAGCCTTTTATGTTCCCGGGAAAGACTTTCAAATATGGGATTGGAATAATCCAATACAAAATCGTATTCTGCATAAAGTGCTTCTTTTACATCAATCTCTTTTTTGGTTACGGTAAATAATTCATTTATATTTTCATTGTAAGTATTCCTCAATGAAGTAATTGTTTCAGAATTCTTCCCTTCTTCAATTATCATAAAGTAATCAACTTTAAAATCATCAAAGAACTGTGCTTCAATCTGAAGACCGTCAATAAACTCATAGTTTCCAACTTCAACTATCATTTCAGCTTTATTATCTGACTTTATTTTATTATGGATATTGACATCATCCAGTAATTC
>CAYYEC010000327.1:0-2547 GCA_964470745.1 uncultured Eubacteriales bacterium
TATTTACCAAAAGATTGATTTCAGGCTCTTGGGATTCGATAGATTTTATCGCCTTTATAAGTTCATTGGTATTTAGCACATCACATTGGATGGGAATAAAATTTTCGTGAAAAAAAGACGTATTTTTAAATGAACGCGATATGCCATATACCTTATAGTTTAAGGAAACCAGCCTTTTTGTCAGAGCAAGGCCGATTCCTTTGGAAGCACCTGTTAAAATTGCTATTTTCATAGTGTAAATATTCTCTCCTTTTTTAGATATTGAGTCAAAATTTCAAAGTGTTTTGATTTTACTTCTTCCTGAAGTGGCATTGAATAAGATATCACTTCCTCATTTACGCAATATTCCTCCGAGAAGAGCTGTGAACTGTTTTGCTGCTTCTCAATTCTTTTAAAAAATTCTTTGGATATACGAAAAAAACCATATCCTACATCCACTATCCTGGTGGGATCGATTTGCGAAAAAATATGATGATAAAATGGTTCATAGAGATTGTCTAATTCCGAATGAATAAATATAGGATCAAGACAAAGTCTAACCTTAAAGCCATGTGCTATGGCAGCTTGAATAGCTTTTATGCGGGAATCCAATGAAGGAGTATGTTTTTCATATTTTTTTATGACTCCTTCCGGTGAAAGAGAAAATGCAATTATGATATTCTCCAATGGGTGATGATTTTTATAAAAAGCTTGATTAGCGCTTTTGGTACGGATTTCAACAGTGAGGTCTGATTGTTTTGAAAAAAAATCATAAAAATAATCCACATAAGGAAGTATATTATGAAATGCAATCAAATCAGTATCATAGGATGCTGCCAAAAAAACAGGCTCTTTTGAAGCTGCCGCTTCAATTGCTGATTGGAAGTTTTCCACATTTACAAAAGCCACCAGGTTTGCAGATGGGTACATCCCTTGAAGATAACAGTATTCACAATCAAAAATGCAGTTCAATAAAAAGGAAGTATAATAAAAATTAGAGTGTCCAAAATTTTGGCAAACTTGGGGTCCTTTGTATAAAAACTGATTGTCTTTTACTGCCAAAATCAAGGATTGATGCTGCTTTTGAAGACCAAAATGCTGATTTGTACGATTGAAAACATCCTTATAATGCCGGATAGGAATCACCATACAATCGGCATATTTTTCTAGGAGCAGCCGGGTAATGGGATATTGATAAGCTGCCTCTTCTACATAAATTGCATTAAATAATTTTTTATTTAAGTCTTTGACTGATTTCTTCAAAAATCTTCTTTCCCTCCACTTTAGAATTGACCTTTGCTTCCATAAAGTATTCAAGAATTTTTAAAGGCTCCATCCCCTTTAACTTAGCTTTTTTTACTTCTTTAGAAAGCAGTTGCTTCATTGCCTCTGAAAATCTTAAATTCCACGAAATGGTGTTAAGCAGTTTATTTTCTTCTTCCAAACAAAGCTCAGTGTAAATATCATTTAGACCCTTTAATTCTGCTATTATTTGCTCTATACAGGGCATATGCTGTCTAAGAAAGTTTTTAAGCCGCTCCTTGTTCAGGTTTTCCGGGGATAAGTAATCAGAAATCACTTTTAAGATTACCACTTGATGTGCATAAGTAAACTTTTTGGCAGCCTCAATAATTCCAGCCGATTCCATATCACAAAAAACATCTGTTTCGCCTTTAAAAGATTCACTTTGCACAGGTTTGGAATAACAACAAAGAGCTTCTTGTGGGAGTTCATGATTAAAAAAAATATCCGGATATGAATCCCTTCCTGTATCCATATCGGTAATTTTATTTATTACTAACAGGCTTCCAAGGTCGTATTTGCTGCTGCTTGTACCGCAGAAACCAATATTTAGTAGAAAATCTTTTTTGGTTACCTTGAAAATTGAAAGTAAATAGACCGCCGCCATGGCGATTTTTACTTTTCCCACACCACCTATAATAAGCGTAATCTCGGAATTTTTGTATACCGGATAGGCATGTATCGTCATATCCTTTTTTAGTTTAAAATGCTCTATGATAGGAGTGGCTTCTATCATAAGTGCAGTTACAATCAAGACCATGAAGCAAATAAATCTCCCAATTCTTATTTTTTCACTTTATAAATTATATCAAATAACTTTACTTGTGTAAATTTTTACCCACGAAATGGAAAACAATTATTGACAAATCAGGTTTATTCGGATAAACTTAAATATATTAGGTCTACTGCAATAAACTTATTGGAGGTTAGTTATTATGGAACAGTATAAATTATTTGATGCGGAGTATAAATTTACAAGTTTAATCTGGGAGAATGAACCTATAAATTCAACTGAGCTGGTTAAGCTTTGTCTTGATAAACTTGGATGGAAAAAGTCCACTACATATACAGTCTTAAGAAAGCTTTGTGAACGTGGAATACTTAAAAATGAAAATGCAGTGGTTTCAGCAATTGTTAAAAAAGAGGATGCACAAAAATACGAAAGTCAGACTGTCATTGAAAAAGCTTTTGATGGTTCATTGCCACAGTTTTTAACGGCATTTTTAGGTGAAAAAAAGATTACCCAAAAGGAAGCCTCGGAGTTGA
>CAYYEC010000327.1:2557-2947 GCA_964470745.1 uncultured Eubacteriales bacterium
AAACGCATAATAGAGGAGGCAACAAAATGACATACTTATTTACTACAATACTCAATATGAGTATTACTGCAAGTTATGTGGTTCTTGCAGTAATTGCAATAAGGATACTCTTAATAAAAATGCCCAAAATTTTCTCTTATACACTATGGCTGCCAGTACTTATAAGGCTTGTTTGTCCTTTTAGTTTTAGTTCTACCTTTAGCTTTCTAAGTTTTCTACAATCAAATGATAAAATAAATTCAGGAGTAATGGAGTATGTGCCACATGATATTGGTTTAATGCAAAATCCTGCTGTTGATATTGGGATTAACGGAATAAATAATGCCGTTAATTCATCCCTCTTACCTGCTGCACCGGTAGCGAGTGTAAATCCTATGCAAGTCATAATGG
>CAYYEC010000327.1:2957-4988 GCA_964470745.1 uncultured Eubacteriales bacterium
TTCATAATGGAGGCTGCGACTATAATTTGGGTCATTGGCATGGCAATATTACTAATATATAGTATTATTTCTTACATAAAAGTAATAAACAATGTTAAAACTGCAACTTTAATAAAGGATAATATATTTGAAACTGATAGAATTACTACGCCATTTGTATGTGGTTTTATTAAGCCTGTAATATACGTCCCTATTGGAATGAGTGATAAAGACTTGTCTTATGTTTTAACCCACGAACAGACACATATAAAAAGACTGGATTATCTTGTGAAACCATTTGCATTTTTAGTGCTGATTCTTCATTGGTTCAATCCTTTAATGTGGATATCTTTTGCATTATTTAGCAAGGATATGGAAATGTCCTGCGACGAAAGTGTCCTTGGAAAAATGGGTAGTGACATTAAGTGCAGCTATTCAAATTCCCTGCTTTCACTTTCCCTTAAAAGAAGTGGTTTGCTAATGGGCAGTCCTCTTGCCTTTGGCGAAAGTAATACTAAATCAAGAATTAAAAATATTCTAAAATATAAAAAACCGGCCTTTTGGGTTATCACAATTGCAATTATTGTGATTGCTGCACTGACTGTGGCATTTACCACAAATCCCCAAAATAAACAGGTACCTGGGTCAATTACATACGCAGCATACAATACAAAGAATCTAATTGCCAACAAAACTTCATATGTAGGTGACAACAGCAAGGTTGTTGAGCTCATCGATGCCATGCCGCTTCCGGCAGGTATGTCACGTGATACAGTGGAGCTTGAAACAGCTAATCCGCCCTATGGAATAACTATTAATTATATTATGAGTGATGCTTCGAATGTCACTAAGCAGGTAGCCATGAGTGGAGATGTTTTTTTTAGAAATACCGTATTGCTCTTTAGTCTGGTTGATAATGTTGACACCATAAACTGTAGAATTATTGGTAGCACCAGTGATTATGGGAGACTATCATATGGACTTACCCATACAAGGGAAATGGTAGAGAAAATAATGGGTGAGGATATTCGCCACTATGCAGATAGTACTGATACTCTTGAAAAACTTATTGATCAATTAAACAGTATGTCATTTACTGAAAATGCTGATGATGAGATAATAGAGAATAGGCAAATCGAGAAGTATATTGAGATAATTATGTCTTCACCTATGACATCTTCCAATCCTTATGATTATATTAATGCCCATAGAGATGAGTATGAGAGCATATTAAAAATGGGCGACAAAGCTCTTGTTTATTTACTTGGTCAATTTGAAAAAGACGATAACAATAATGGACTTAGAGGGTATATAATAATGTCACTTTGCAAAGATCTTTTAGGTGATAGAAATAATGTAAAGGGTGAAAACCTGTTACCTCAGGATTGGTTTTCGCTGCTTTCACCATATGAGGAAATAAAGTTACCAGATTTTAAGGCTGAAGTTTCCGACCCCATAGAGCAGCTTGCGTATGATTCAGCGGTTAAGCAATACTCATTACCCAACGATGGGTTTGTTGTCGTTGCTCCGACAATATTTGGCAGCTACGAGGAAGAAAACAAACTAAAAGTATTTGTAACTGTTTTTAGCAGTAGATATAGACTTTATGATAAAACTCTCTCTGAAACAGGCGGAAGTGTTATTCCGGCGGCAATTACATATACAAAAAATACTGATGGCAGCTATACATTAGCTGAATATCTGGAAGCTATGGATGGCGCATATTGGTCAAAATCTATAAAGGAATATTGTAAAATGCCAGTATCCAAAAAACAAATAAGTGGACTTTCTGACGAAATTCTTAAGGATTATGGAAGTAACAAGAATCGTTCGGAATTGCTTGAGAAAAATCTTATTAAGCATCTGAAATCTAACAACCAAAAAGATATTGTTCTTAAACGTTCAACTGGTAAATTAGTACCATTAACATAATGTTATGAGGATGAGAGTATGAAAGACTGATTAATAGAGAATTACAAAATACAAAATATTTATACATAAGTCAATAAGTACTTTACAGTAGGAAAAGGTATGCTGGAAAAAAGTTTCACT
>CAYYEC010000328.1:0-4646 GCA_964470745.1 uncultured Eubacteriales bacterium
GCTCCCATATCGTATATCTTTGATATAATTCTTAAGCTTTATTTATCGTTTCATTTAAATAATGTGCAGATTGTAAATCTCTTCCAAAAGGTTTTCTATCACAAGCCTCTGCCATGAATTTTTATTTTCAACCATGTTGTGTCTCTGAAGCTTATCTACAATTAGGTCAAAAAACTCTGGAGCTACAGCTAAATAATATAATTTATTATTACATGTTCTATATTTTTTGTCCAAAATTTTAAGATACCCATTCAAATCTGTATAGGATCTATCTTCTGTAAAGCCTTCCTTCCAGTAATATATCCGCTCTTTTAGGTTCATCCATTTACTCTCTTCAAACTTTGCTCTTGAATACTTTTTAATAGAATCTCTAACTTCTCCCCTATATTCTTCATTGTTTTTTTCTCTTCTTCCAATAGACACAACTGCAAAATTTTCTGAAATCATGTTATCACATAATAAGTTGTAAAGAGCCGGCATAAGTTTTCTATGGGTTAAATCACCGGTACCACCAAATATAAGCATAATACAAGATAAGGATGTATTCTCAATCATTCTATCACCTATTTACCATTTATTCATGAAGTATTTGAATTAATTATAATTAATTCAAATACTTCAACAATTGATAATTAATTATTACCCAAAATTTTAACAACTAATAATTTTATTATATAACTTTTTATAGCAATATATTATAGATATTGATCTATAGAATTTATTATTATTGTTTGTTATCTATAAACTCCGATATATTCTTTTATAAACAAAACTCATAAAATATACGATATATATTATGAATTATGTTTTGGGGAGGCATTAGAGTGAAAGCTTTTAATACATACAAAGTACTTTTTAAATGTTTATTTATTTCTATTATATTATTAATACCTGCAACAAATGTTTTCTGTTTAGTAGATATTGATAGTCCCTCATCACTTAAAGCTACTATTAAGTCAGATACTAAAATATATCTGACCTGGCAAGATAATTCAGACAATGAAACTTCTTTTAAGATTGAACGTAAAATTGACTCTGGAAGCTTTACGGTAATAGCATCAATATCTTCAAATAGAGAATATTATTATGACTATGATGTCACTTCCGGACATGTATATGCGTATAGAGTCCGTGCTTATTCTTCTTCTGGCAATACTGATAGCTATTCAAATGAATCTAAATGTATAATTCTAGTACCAGACGCACTTGAAGTAACTACTATATCTTCTTCTGAAATTGAATTGACCTGGTCCTACTTAAATACAGTTCCAACAGATGCCAAAACAATTATTGAAAGAAGAAAAAGTGGCAGCTCTAGCTGGAAACGAATCGGTATCGTAGATGCTTCAATTACAAACTATACTGATTTAAATTTGGAACCAGACACTAAATACTATTATAGGCTAAGGTCTAAGCAGGATACATTCACATCCGATTTAACGTATCCAAATAATTCTTCTGGATACAGTGATAAAACTTATCTTCAAACTCCGACCGGTTTCTTTGGATATGCCTCTGATATCGATGAAATATCTTTAAAATGGGATAATGTTTCAGACGAGGATGAATATATTATAGAACGAAAATCAGAAACCGATGATTCTTTTGAAGAAGTAGATTCTGTTGATGATAATACTACACATTGGGCTGATGATTCAGTATCCTCTGATGCATCTTATACTTATAGGATAAAAGCAAAGTCTTCTGATAATTTATCTCTTTATTCTGAGGAAATAATTGTTGCCGCCATAGAAATTTCAGATCCCACTAATATTGAGTCCTCAACAATTAATTCTTCAAAAATCAGCTTGTCCTGGATGGATAATTCTGATTCAGAGTCAAATTTCGAAGTCTGGAGATATGAAGGAGGTAGTGACTTAGGTTGGGAAAACTATATGGTTTTAGATGCAGATACTACTTATTTTATTGATGATAATTTGTCTTATGACACAACCTACTACTATAAAATAAGAGCTGTTAATTATTCTGATTCATCTTTTTCGCCATTTTCCAGCACTCTTATATATGAATCCTTAATATCATCTGCTCCTACTGATTTAGATGCTGTTGTCTTTTCAAATACTTCTGTTAAGCTCACATGGGAAGATAATTCTAATAATGAAACTTCCTTTAAGTTAGAACAAAAAGAAGGCCTAAATGGAACCTGGAATGAAATCAAAGATTTAGATAAAAACACTATCTCATATACCATTAATTCACTTACATTAAATGAATCTTACTACTTCAGAGTGGCTTCTTATATTGCTTCAAATAGCAGTAAGTCATACAGCGAAGAAATAGAAATTGTAACTGGTTTGCCAAATGCCCCTTATCTTCAATCTCTTGATAATTCTCAATTGGCAAAAGTAGTGATCTCTTGGATTGATAATTCAAATAACGAAACAGGATTTTATATTGAGAAAAAATTTGAAGATGGAGATTTTGTACAGATTGCCAAGGTAAATAAAAATGTAAATCAATATACCTATTCCGGCCTTATAAACAATAGCAAATATACTTTTAGAATAAGGGCTTATAATGGTTCAGGTCTCTCAGATTGTAGTAATGAAAAATCGTTTATTTCCATGGCATCTATTTCATTTACAGATATCGATAGCGTACCATGGGCAGTAGATTCAATTAACAATCTTGCAAATAAAGGCATCTTAAATGGGAAAAATGGTAATATGTTCTATCCAAATGATAATATCACCCGTGCTGAGTTTTTGTCTTTTGTTATGAAAGCATTTAAATTGGATGCTTTACCTGTAGGATATTTCGAGGATGTACATTCTTCTGATTGGTTTTACAAAGAAGTTATGACAGGAAAAATATACGGTATCATTTCCGGAGATAATAATAATAAATTCTATCCAAACAAACCTATAACCCGCGAAGATATGGCTGTAATAGTTACCAGAACACTGGATGTATTAGATAAAACACTACCAGGTCATCTTGATTCCGTTTTGAATAAGTTTTCTGATAAAAAACTCATTTCTTCTTATGCATTATCAAGCCTGGCAGCTTTAAATGGAGAAGGGCTTTTTAATGGCAGAACCACTTCATCTCTAGCACCCAAGGATACTGCAACAAGAGCAGAGGCCGTTGTTTTGATTGATAAGGTACTGGAAAAAGTTGAATAACTATTTAACCAATTCCGTTTCTCTTAAAAATTTTAAAGCATACAAAAACTAAGCCTCCTACTATTAAAGTGGTTCACTCATATCTTATAAGAATAAATCTCTTTCTCCATTCTTGATTTTCTTAAGATTTTTTAAAAGTAATTCTTTAATATCTTCTCTTTTGATCTTATCTGCTTCTTGATAAATCACTTTCTCAGCCTTTTCATAAAGTTCATCATCACCATAATCTAAAATATACTCCATTAAAGTCATAAGCGCATTCGGACCACATACGTTCTGAATCTGTCCTGATTTTGCAAGCTGCATAAATCTATCTCCGGTTCTTCCTTGCCTGTAACAGGCCGTGCAATAACTCGGAATATAGCCTTTATCAAGTAAATCCTTTAAAACCTCCATAGGGCTTCTTTCATCTGACAGCTCAAATTGATTTGCGTGTTTGCCTTGTTCACGGTCTTTATATCCTCCTACATCTACAGAAGAACCTGCACTAACCTGGGAAACTCCGTATTTTATAACCTCCTGCCTCATTTCGGCAGTTTCTCTGGTAGAAAGAATAATTCCTGTAAATGGGACAGCAATACGAATAATTGCAACAATCTTTTTAAACATATTATCATCGATTAAGTGGGGAAATTCCTCTAAACTCATTCCTTCTGCTTTTTTTATCCTTGGCACAGATATTGTATGAAATCCTACTCCAAATTTCTCTTCCAGATGACCATTATGAAGCATTAAAGCTAAAACTTCAAATTTGGGGTCAGCTAGGCCAAACAGCACTCCAGCACCTACATCATCTATACCACCTTCCATAGCTCTGTCAAATGCAGTTAGATGATATTCATAATCGCCTTTTATGCTCTTGGGGTGAACCCCGTCATATGTTGGTTTGTGATATGTTTCCTGGAATAATATATAAGTTCCTATATTTCTTTCTTTTAATTTTTTATAGTTTTCAACAGTCGTTGCAGCAATATTTACATTTATTCTTCTTATATTGCCATTTTCATTTTCTGTTTCATAAATAGCATCTATCGCTTCAAGTATATACTCTATAGGACAATTAACCGGGTCTTCACCTGCCTCTAATGCCAATCTTTTATGCCCCATTTTTTCCAGATATTTTACTTCTTCCTGTATTTCTTCTCTTGTAAGTCTTCTTCTGGGAAATTTATTATCTCTTTTATACCCACAGTAAGTACAATTATTTACACAATAATCACTGACATATAAAGGTGCAAACATAACAATTCTATTACCGTATATAGCTTTTTTTATTTCTCCTGCAATTTGGTACATCTCATTAAGCTGTTCCTCATCTTCTATCTGAAGCAATATAGCAATATCTTTATGAGATAGCCCCTTAGTTTTCTTAGCCTTCTCCAAAACTTCCTGAATTTGTTCCTTTGAAGCACTCTTAGCTTCCTCTAATAAATTTCCAATATATTTATGATTAATAAACATAAATTTTTCCTCCTATTTTACTATTAAATCTAATTTGCT
>CAYYEC010000328.1:4656-4974 GCA_964470745.1 uncultured Eubacteriales bacterium
ATTCTTGACTTCTATATTTCCTACTTCAGGACTTAATCTTTACCTTAGCCTTAGCCTAATTCTCAATTCCCAATTCTCCATTCCCTCTCTTCCAGCATAAATTATCCCCCCTGCTCATATCAACTTCAAATCCTGCTTTTTTAATTCTACCCTCTATACACATTCTGCAATGAGCTGCCTCATCACCTGTACATATTTTTCCATCATATAGTAAATATTTATCTCTCACATTGGTAGGCGATAAATTTGGCATTACTACATTTGCTCCTGCTTTCAATCCTTTTTCTCTCCCCTGTGGATCTATGCTCCCTAATGCAG
>CAYYEC010000329.1:0-4967 GCA_964470745.1 uncultured Eubacteriales bacterium
CCATAGGCCTATACATTTTCTTTGCAGTGTAAAATGCAAATAGAATACCTGAAAGCACCATAATGATAAAAATACCTAAGGAATTAATAATCAATTTATCAATTTGGTTCTCCAAAAGATTTTGAGGAGTTATATAGATAAAATTCCAGTCTAAAGCCTGAGATTTTATCACACTAATATTATGACCTGCTTTATATATCTCAAAATATTGTTCCTTTTCCATTCTATTCGTTTTAATTGCAGCAAATAGACTTTCATCAAATATATTATCAAATACTTCTTCATTTAGCTGAGTTCTGGCAGTAATTCTTTCATTCCCTCTTAAAACAACAAAGCTTTCTTCATCGTAAAGATTAATGTTGGGTAAAAAACAATTCTCATAAAAAGTAACAAAAAAAGCAATTTCGAATTTTCCAATAATTTTTTCCTTTTTGACAATGGTTATGGATTTTTTTTGTTTTTCCAACAATTCATCCTTCTGGCTGGAAACTATAATATAGTCACTTAATATTTGCGGTGAATTTACATAGTTAACAATGGCTGCTTTTTGCTTTTCATCAAACCCCTTTGCATCAAGAAACCTATCGGAATTTAGCGTGACACTGGGTGTAATCACCATATCATCATCTGGTTTAAGTACTCCTATGGTGCAGCCAATACTGGAAAAAGCGTCTACAT
The DNA here is from genome assembly GCA_964470745.1 of uncultured Eubacteriales bacterium. Lineage (GTDB taxonomy): Bacteria > Bacillota > Clostridia > DSM-8532 > CAYYEC01 > CAYYEC01. The sequence continues at coordinate 679 of CAYYEC010000329.1, forward strand.
TATTGCCTATTAAATTGCGAACCTGAATAATATTATAAAAGTCCTTTTCCGATTCACGGGCATATTCAATTACACTATTACTAACACGAATCTGGCTTATTATGTTGAAAGCAAGACGTATCTTTGTATCAATATTGTCCTTAATCCGTTCTACAAATACCTTTCGTTGATTATTGTCCTGCATTTGAACAATTTCAATATTCTTATAGAGAAAAATAGAACTTATTATAAATACACCAAAGAATACAATTAATACATAAACCGTAAATAGCCTTAAAAAAAACTGCCGTTTTATTCTCATAGAAGCCTCCTTTAGCATAACAAGGATTGAGTTATAAAGCATAATAGCATTTATTATGTAAACTCTATCAAAACACCTGTAGTTTGATACATACTAAGTAGTATAATTATACTATATAACAACTTAAAAGTTCAACTCTTCAAACATTATGTAAATTCTAGAACAAAAAATACTCCCTAAGAGGGAGCATTTTTTGCTATTTGCATAATTATTTTATATATCTTTCATATGCACTCTGGTAAGCTTCCATCAATTCATCCATACCCATTTCTTTTAGTTTTGCAATATATTCATCCCAATTTTCTTCAATTGCTTCTGTACCTAATATCCATTTATTCATTTTTTCATCAATGAATGCATCTACAGCAGGTTTGATTTCATCAATAGCTTCCTTTTCTTCAGTCGTAAAGCTTAATCTCGAAGAAATATCAGATACCGGCCAGTTATTTTTTTCATACATTTCAGCACCCATTTTTGCAATAGGATTCATCCACTGCAGTTCATAATTAAAATCCTGATGGAAGCCCCATTCCAACTGAGCGCCAACTTCACTCAATTGAGCTAGTACAGATGTTTCTGCATTAAGAACTGAATCCTTGAATATAGGCTTTCCATCAACCATGTCATAATGTTCTCCTTCGATTCCAAAATTGGCAAGTCTTCTACCTTCTTCTGTCCACCAGAAATCAAAATATTTCATTGTAACCTCAGGGTTTTTATTAACACTTGAAATACCCCATCCATTAACTCCTAATGGATTTCTTGCAGTGAATTCCTTTATCTCTCCATTTACATTTGCCGGAGGTGCAATTGGATAGAATTTAATGCCTGCCACCTTATCTTTTAATTTATCGTTATACCCTGATGTGGAACCGAACCAGTCATGAGTTGAACCACCGATATTATCTCCAAGCAATATATCTCTTGAGTTACCACCTCTAGTAAATATTTCCTCATCAATTAATCCTTCCTTATACCATTTTTGCAAATTGACCATAGCTTCCTTATACTGTTCCGTGTATTGACCATAATATGCCTTCCCATCTTTGCCTATATTTATACGCTTGTTTATTCCCCACATTGCCAGCAAATCAAGTACTCCATCATTTTTATGTCTGGTAAAAAAAGGTATCTCATCCTTTTTGCCATTCCCGTTAGGATCCTGTTCTCTGAAAGCTTTTAATACATTATAGTATTCGTCAACTGTTTTAGGCATCTGTAATCCTAATTTCTCCAACCAGTCCTGTCTGATGAACCAGCCTAATGCAACTGCCCCATCAGCAACAAAACTGATAAAATATATGTTTCCATCAGCTGCAGTAATATGCTTTTTCACATCGGGGTTTTTATCCAGAAACTCCTTAAAGTTTGGAGCATACTCGTCAATTAAATCATTTAAAGGTATAAAGGCACCTTCCGGACCATATTGATTAAAGTTTTTTTTCTCCGTGTGTATAATATCACTAAGCTCCCCGGAGGCCATCATAATATTGAACACTTCCTTGCTATTAGATGCAACCTGTGATGCCGTCCCTTTTAATGTCACATTAGTCATCTCTGCAGCTTTCTTCCATACTTCCCATTCATCATCGAAAGCATGAGTATCCCACAAATGCATATGATACGTTAATTCCAATGGTTGTTCAGTTACATAGAATTTCTTTTTTGGGTCTGCTTCCTTTTGGACTTCTGCTTTTGTTTCTTCTATAGTTTGTTTTCCAGGTTGGTTTTTTCCCTCTTTTGTTGAGCTGCAGCCTGCAATTATAAGAGTAATCATTATCACAGTCAGCATGATGCTCATTGTCTTGGTAGATTTCATTTTTAATCTCTCCTTCTTTATTAATTTTAATGGATAGATTGCAAATATGCAATCGTTATATTTAAAGGCTTCCCACAGCCTTTAAAGCATGTCTCAGTTACCCTTTTATGGAGCCAACCATAATACCTTTTACAAAAAATCTTTGGATAAATGGATACACCAGAATAATTGGTACACTCGCTACGATAATTGTCGCATAAATAAATGTTTCCTTAGAAAAAGTCTGAACATCATAAGATGCCAACTGTCCTTCAGGTAACTCCATCTGAACAATGAGTTTATTTAATAACACCTGTAGGGGAATCTTGCTTTCATCCCTTAGCAAAATCATAGCCCAAAAATAGCCATTCCAGCGCTCAACTGCATAATACAAGCCAATTGTTGCCAAAGCCGGGACTGATAAGGGCAAATATATTTTCCGAAAAATTGTGAAGTCATTTGCCCCATCAATGACAGCTGACTCTTCCAGTGAATCAGGTACAGACTGGAAATATGTTCTCATGAGTATAACATAAAACGCCGTACAGGCAAACGCAATGATTATACCTGTTCTGGAGTTAGATAAATTCAAACTCTTGATATTAAGGTAAAATGGAATCATTCCGGCACGAAACCACATAGTAAATGCTACCATAAACATTATGAATGTTCTTCCCATCAGTCTTTTCTTTGATAAGACATATGCCCCTGTCGCAGTAACAAATACCTGTACTGTAGCTCCTACAATTGTATAAAAAATGGTATTGCCATAAGCCATCCAGATACCTTTTTCATTAAAAACATGCTTATATGCTTCAAATGTTAATTCTTTTGGAAATAAAAGCACTTTCCCGCCTATTACCATCTGCGGCGAACTTATTGATGCCGAAAAAACATAAATAAACGGATAAACCGTAAGAAGTGCAATTATTGATAACAGGATATAATTAAATCCACCAAATATTCTTTCACCTTGTGTCTGCTTCATGTTTATCACCTACCATAATCCATTTTCTGTTAAAGTTTTACTAAGCTTGTTTGAAACTACTACCAACACCAATGCGACAAAAGAATTGAAAAGTCCTACAGCAGCAGCAAGGTCATAATTGGCTTCTCGTAAACCCGCTCTGTATACGTATGTACTAATAATGTCAGAAGTTTCGTATGTTGAAGGCTGTTGAATCAATAGCACAGACTCAAATCCAACCTCAAGCAAAGTTCCTATTCTTAGTATCAGCATGATCATTATCGTTGGCAATATGGAGGGTATCGTTACATGCCATACTTGCTTCCATCTATTAGCTCCATCAATCTTTGCCGCTTCGTATAGCTCAATATTTACGCCAGATAATGCCGCAATGTATATTATCGCCCCAAAACCTACTTCTTTCCATATATTCATAGATATGTATATTGTTCTGAACCACTCCGGTTTGGTAAGAAAATATATTTTTGAGCCTCCCAATTTATCAATTAAGATATTAATGAGTCCATTGCCCGGGGCCAGAAAATTAGTCACAATACCAGCAATTACTACCACCGATATGAAATGTGGCATATAGGTCATTGTCTGAGTAATCTTCTTGAATTTTATATTTCTTGCTTCATTAAAAAGAAGCGCCAGAATAATTGGAAGTGGAAATTGAAAAAGCAATCTGAGAAAATTAATCAAGAACGTATTCTTTAAAGTTCTAAAAAAATACGGACCGTTAAAATATGTCTTGAAATTCTCCAAACCTACCCATGGACTGGCATCAATACCTTTCCAAATACTATAATCTTTGAATGCTATTTGTAAACCATATATAGGTCTATAATTAAAGACTATAAAAAAAGCGACCATTGGAAGCAGCATTAAATAAAGCAGCTTATCTCTCACTATATTTTTTTTAATTTCATGTAGTGTATTCATCCTCTACTCCCTCTTTTTTTAAGTTTTTGAATGTCGACACCCTAATAATAGCAACTTGTATCTTGTATGTATATAAGCAATAATTTATATCATTTTCAGAAATTCATATAATAAAAAATAATTGAATGTCGTATATTTATATTGCCTGCTTGTACTGCTATTCTTTTACTGCTATTTCTTTATGTCTATATTCAGTTATTAATATAGTTTTCAAAAATTCAGAATTACCGGATTCGGCTCTTTTCACCCACTCCATAATGAATCTGTTAACTCGCTCA
>CAYYEC010000330.1:0-4964 GCA_964470745.1 uncultured Eubacteriales bacterium
AGAGACAAATAGCAAGAATTCTAGGCATTTCACCAAATCTCATATTTAAAACTTAGGAAGCAAGAGAACCGTCCCCTTGCTTCCATGTATAAACAAGTAAATATAAGTCAATAATATTCTCTGAGGTGTTAATAAATGGCTAAAAAAATAGGTATACTAAGAGCATTATATTATTATAGATTTTATCCACTTTGGAAACATTTTTTGAGGAACTTGGCTTAGAGGTTGTATTGTCAGATTTTACTTCCAAGAAAATGCTGAACGATGGAGTAAAATCTTGCGTAGATGAAGCCTGCCTGCCCATTAAAGTATTTTATGGTCATATAATCAACATTAAGGATAGGGTTGACTATCTATTTATACCAAGGTTTACAAGTATTTCACGGGAAGAGTATATTTGTCCTAAAATTGGCGGGCTGCCTGATATGGTCAGAAGCTCATTTAAACATTTACCAACAGTAATCAGTACAGAAGTAAATTTAAGAAAAAATAATGATAGATCCTATAAATCTGCATTAGAAGTAGGAATGATATTGACTGATGATAAAAATAAAATAACAAAAGCATATAAAAGAGCTTTAAAAAGCTATGGAGAATTTAAAGATCAATTGTCAAAGGGGAAAGTAGCTTCTGATATTCTCGGAAAAGAGAACTCTAAAAAATTTACACCCTTTGATGAAAAGATAAATTTAGTACTTATAGGTCATGAATATACTTTAAATGATTCATTTATCAACATGAATTTATTAAAGAAACTAAGAGAGCAAAATGTAAATATCGTGACTATAGATTCATTTAATAAGAGCATTGTTAATGAAAAATCAAAGCAGTTGGATAAAAAAATGTTCTGGAATTTTGGCAGGAAAGCTTTGGGAAGTGCTTTGCACTTATTAGACAGGGAAGACATTGATGGAGTTATTTATATAATGACATTTGGATGTGGAGTAGATTCCTTTATCAGTAATATGGTTGAAAGAAGAATAAGAAATGCCGGAGATTTACCTTTTACCGTTCTAACAATTGATGAACATTCAGGGGAAGCCGGAATAAATACAAGAATTGAAGCTTTTATTGATATGATAAGATGGAGGAAGAAAAATGAAAATTACATTCCCTCATATGGGTAATACTTTTATAGCTGCTAAAACATTTTTAGATGAATTTAACATAGATTATATTATTCCTCCATTTAATAATAAACGAGCATTGGAACTTGGGACAAAATATGCTCCGGAAATGGCTTGTCTGCCTCTTAAAATCAATATTGGGAACTATATACAGGTTTTTGAGCAAGGCGCAGATACAGTAATGATTACTGGTGGCTGTGGACCATGCAGGTTTGGTTATTATGGTGAACTGGAAAAAGAGATATTGAAAGATATGGGAATTGAGATGGATTTTATAACTTTGGAAGTTCCAAGCCATGATATAAAAGAGTTTATCAGAAGAATTAAGAAACTAACTGGAAGTATAAATCCAGTCAGGCTCATAAATGCATTTGCTAAAACAAGTAAAATTGTTTTGGAATTGGATGAGCTTGAAAAGGTTACATTTAAAGTTAGACCGAGAGAAGTTATCAAAGGCACAACAAGTAAAATTTACAAAGAATTTCTTAAAAAGTCATTAAATACAAAAGGTTATTTTACAATTAGGAAGCTAATAAAAGAAACAAAAGATAGACTATTACACGTAGAAATAGATAGGGAAAAAGAAATTTTAAAGGTAGGAATAGTTGGAGAAATATATACAACCATTGATCCTTTTACAAACCTTAATATAGAAACAAAATTGGGAGATATGGGAATAGAAGTTGATAGATCAGTCACAATTAGTAGTTGGGTTATAGAGCACATGATTAAAAAATTCCTGAAGCTGCCAAGGGATTTAGAGTTTGCAAAGGAAGCTGAGCCATATTTGGGAACTTTAATTGGGGGTCACGCACAGGAGACTGTTGGTAACACCATATTATATGCAAAGAATAATTTTGATGGGGTGATACAGATTTATCCCCTTACATGTATGCCCGAGATAGTTGCACAAAGCATATTACCAAAAATCGAAAAAGACTTTGATATACCTGTTATGACATTGATTATCGATGAAATGACCGGTGAGGAAGGTTATTTAACACGAGTTGAGGCATTTGTTGATTTACTTAAAAAAAGGAAGGAGAAAAGTTTGCTCAATGAAAAATGGATATTATCTGGGAATTGATATTGGTTCTGTAAGTACAAATTTAGTTATTATGGATGATGATGATAGGATAATTGAAAAGCTATATTTAAGGACTGGTGGAAAGCCAATAGAAGCATTGATTAACGGAATGAAAATGATAAATGATAAAATTGGTAATAATATTATAATTAAAGGCGTTGGGACTACAGGAAGTGGAAGAAAGCTGGCTAGTGTTATAGTTGGAGCCGATATTGTCAAAAATGAGATTACAGCACACGCAATTGCCGCACAAAAGTTGGTTCCTGGTGTTGAAACCATATTGGAAATTGGTGGACAGGATTCGAAAATAATCATACTAAATAATGGTGTGATTCATGATTTTGCCATGAATACGGTTTGTGCTGCTGGCACTGGGTCTTTTTTAGATAGGCAGGCAGCCAGACTTGAAATTCCAATCGAAGAGTTTGGAAAGTTTGCTCTTGAGTCAAAGTCTCCTGTCCGAATTGCAGGGAGATGCGCAGTTTTTGCAGAATCAGATATGATTCATAAACAGCAAACTGGGCATAGTAGAGAGGATATTATTAATGGTTTATGCGAAGCATTGGTAAGAAATTATTTAAATAATCTTGCAAAGGGGAAGCAAATAAATGATGTTATAGTATTTCAGGGGGGAGTAGCAGCTAATGTAGGAATTGTTGCAGCCTTTGAAAAGGCACTAAATAAGAAAATTGTAATTCCGGAATATTATGATGTTATGGGTGCATATGGCAGTGCTCTGATTGCAAAAGAACATGTCAGTAAATCTGGATTTGAGACAAGCTTTTTAGGTTTTGAAGTTGCTAAAAATGAATATAAAGCTAAAAGTGTTGAATGCTCAGATTGCAGCAATATGTGTGAGATTATTGAGATATATTCAAATAATGAGGTAGTTGCAAGATGGGGAGATAGGTGTGGAAAATGGTCCAGTATTAGCACATCAAGCGAAAGTGTAAGTTAAAAAAGAAGAGGAAAGCTCTTCTTTTTTAACTTAAATTTCTTTTTATAAACTTTCCTAAGTTAACTATTATTAAGATAAATTCTACAAACAAAAGTATTATAACAACAACTAAAATATCTTTGTTTTCCAGAAGCTTCTTCTTTACTTTTGATGATAGAGTTTCTTCCGGTAAAATTTCTTTATCCGGGAATAAATCTATATCTATAATAGTACCATCATTAAGGGTATATTTAGCTTTTCCCAAAACATCCTTTTTATAGATAGGAATGTTAATATTATCTAAATGAGTAGTTTTAAAATCACTTATATAATTTTCTCCGATAGGATAAGTATAAAAAACATCAGTTACACTAATTAAATTAACATCAATTCCCTGAATATTAATACTATCAAAAGGCTGACCGGAAGATACTAATTTACCGGTCTTGAAATTTTTGAAACCATAATCCAATAACCTTGTTGAATTTTCACTAACGCTTAATTCTGGACTATTTAAAACAATACATATCAATCTAAGATCATTTTTGGTAGCAGTTGTGATATATGTATGTTGAGTAGGGTCATTATATCCCACTTTTCCACCATCTACTCCTTCATAACTTAAAAATAATTTGTTTTGATTCACAAGTAATTGAGTACCGTTTTTATCAAACCAGGGTTTAGCCTGTGTAGCAAAAATTCTATTAAAAGTAGTATTACTTAGTGCGTGTCTAATTAACACTGATAAGTCATATGCAGTAGTATATTGACCTTCATCATAAAGACCGGTTGGATTTCTGAAATGAGTATTTTTCAAATTTAACTTGTTAGCATAATCATTCATAATATCAACAAAGCTTGGAATATCTCCGCCAATAAATTCAGCCAGTGCATTTGCTGCATCATTTTTGTTTTCAGGAAGTATTGCATAAAGCAAGTTTTCAACTGTATATTTTTCACCAACTTCAAGATTCAACTTGGACCCTTCAGTATCTGCGGATTCTTTACTAATCGTAATTTTTGCATCTAACTCAGTTTTTTCTATTGCTATTAACGCAGTCATTATTTTACAGGCAGTTGATATATGAAGCTTTTCATCTGATTGTTTTTCATAAAGAATCTGACCCCTTTTTGAATCCACTAAAATAGCAGATTCTGCATCGATTCCTGGAGCAGGAGGAGCAGCATGCACAAAAGAGGGTAATATTATATTTATTAATATTAGTATACATAAAGCTTTATAAATTATTTTCATTATATTCCCTCATAAGGTTATAAGAAATAATAGTTATACAATATAAACATTCAAAACCTGAAAACAGAAAATTTGTATGTTCATACTGATATATTTATCTCTTGTATTTTTTCTTTATATTTATATTATATTACAGAAAAACATTAGTCAACTTATAATTGTATATTATCATGTTTTACTCTGTTTTGAAAAAATTTTACAATTTCAACTACCGGGATTATACAAATTGAAGCTATTATGGCAATGAACCATTGATTAAAGTCTAATTCTTCCAATTTGAAAATCTTTCTTAATGCTGGAACCAGTACAACAACTAACTGCATGGAAACAGAAATTAAAGTTGCTCCAATCAAGAATAAATTTGAAAATAGACCTAATTTAAAAATTGATTTGGTATTAGACCTAACATTAAATGAATGTGCCAATTGGATTAATCCAAGAGTTATAAATGCCATTGTAGTGGCAATACTATGAGAATAATATGTAATGCCAATAAAGTAGGTAATTAGAGTTATTCCCCTTCAAGAATACCTTGATAAATAATGTTTGTACCTAACC
>CAYYEC010000331.1:0-4938 GCA_964470745.1 uncultured Eubacteriales bacterium
CAAATGCGAATGATACAGCAAATGCAATGCAAAAGAATATGATGTATTTAGGACCTGCTATGACATTGATATTTTCATTCCAATTTCCAGCGGGGTTAGGGTTGTATTGGACAATAAGTAATTTAGTTCAGATTTTTCAGCAAATGTATATAAATAAACATGTATTGAAAAAGGAGGTAGTGAATAAGTAAATGGGAATTTGTGTTGAGAGAGAAGCAAAGAATGTAGAAGAAGCAGTTGCTTTGGCTTTAGAAGAATTAAATACCGATGAAAGCAAAGTGGATATTGAAGTACTTGACCAGGGAAACAAAGGGTTTTTAGGAATTATTGGTAACAAAATGGCTAGAGTAAAAGTAACAGTAAAGGAAACTGTTTCCGACAAAGTGAATAATTTTCTTGGACCTGTATTTGAAAAAATGAAGATTGATGTGGAAATGAGTCTTAAGGAAACAGATAATTCTATTTATGTGAAATTAAAAGGTAAAGACATTGGAGTAGTTATTGGTAGAAGAGGTGAGACTCTGGATTCTCTACAATACCTGACAAGCCTGGCAATAAATAAGGATAAGGAAAGCTTTAAAAGAGTTGTCATTGACGTAGAAAATTATAGACAGAAGAGAGAAGAAACATTAGTTAAGCTAGCTAAAAAACTATGTGATAGGGTTGTAAAGTATAAAAAAAATGTTACTCTTGAACCAATGAATCCTTATGAAAGAAGAATTATACACTCGACTCTTCAGAATAATAAATTTGTTCAAACATATAGTGTGGGAGAAGAACCAAATAGAAAAGTGGTAATAAAACTTAAGTAATAAGTGAAAATAAAAGAAGCTTATATTTTATGGTTCAAGGTAATATTGCCTTGAACCATTTTAAAATGGAGTTTTAATTGTTTATATAAAAAGGAGATTTTGATGTATAATAATGATACTATTGCAGCTATTTCAACGGCCTTTGGAAATGCAGGTATTTCTATTATAAGAATAAGTGGAGAAAAAGCTTTTGATATAACTAATAAAATATTTGTCAGTAAAAAAAATTTTAATGATGCCAATTCTCATTCAATAATTTATGGGAAAATTGTAGATTCTCAGACTAAAAATGTTATTGATGAAGTTCTTGTATCTAAAATGAATAAGCCAAATACTTTTACACGAGAAGATATTGTTGAAATAAATTGCCATGGAGGAAATGTAGTTACAAAAAAAATTCTTGGTATTATTATAAGTAAAGGAGCAAGGATTGCAGAACCAGGTGAATTTACCAAAAGAGCTTTTTTAAATGGCAGAATAGATCTTTCTCAGGCAGAAGCTGTAATAGATATAATTAATTCCAAAACAGAAGAAAGCTCAAAAGCTGCAATAGAGCAGCTTGAAGGAAAACTTTCAAAAAAGATTAAAGAGATTAGAAATAGAATAATTGATTTATTAGCACACATTGAAGTTACATTAGATTATCCAGAACACGATGTAGAAGAAATAACAGCAAATAAGGTATACAACGAGTCAAAAGAAATAATAAGAATTTTAGAAAGAATAATAAGGTCTTTTGATCAAGGCAGAATATTAAGAGAAGGCATTAATGTAGCTATTATTGGTAAACCAAATGTAGGGAAGTCCTCCCTTTTAAATGAATTATCCGGAAAAAACAAAGCTATAGTTACAGATATTCCAGGCACTACCAGAGATATAATTGAAGAATATATAAATATAGATGGTATTCCTGTTAAACTAATAGATACAGCTGGTATAAGAGAGACAGAAGATGTTGTAGAAATGATAGGAGTTGAAAAAGCTCAAGGTGTAATAAATACTTCTGATCTTATAGTTATGATGCTTGAAGCGGTAGAAGGTATTAATAGGGATGATGAAAAAATTATTGAGCAAATTAACAAAATAGAAAATAAAAAGATTATCTTTATTATAAATAAGATTGACATTGCAAATAAGGATAAAATAAAGGATATTAAAGATAGATTAGTAAATGAAAAAATAATTGAAATTTCTATTAAAACTGAAAGTGGTATTGATAAATTGGAAAATGAAATCAAAAATCTCTATACAAAAGGGGACATAAATTATAATAGCCAAGTCATAATAACTAATGTAAGACATAAGAATTTATTACTAGAGGCATTGAAAAGCTTAAAAGAAGCTTGTTTATCACATGAAAATGGTATTTCACTTGACTGCATTGCTATGGATGTTAAGAATTCTGCTCAATTTCTAGGAGAAATAACAGGAGAATCAGTGAGTGAAGATGTAATGCATCAAATATTTAGTAAGTTTTGTATAGGAAAGTAGAGGCCAGAGGTATAGGTTATAGGTAATTGGTGATAGGTTTTAGGTGAAAATTAAGAGGTAAGGTGAAGTCATGGAGTTTTTAGCAGGGGAATATGATGTAGTTGTAGTTGGTGCGGGGCATGCAGGATGTGAAGCAGCATTAGCAACTTCCAGGCTTGGTTTAAAAACAGTTGTTTTTTCAATAAATCTGGACAGTATTGCAAATATGCCTTGTAACCCCAGTGTGGGTGGTACTGCTAAGGGTCATCTTGTAAGAGAATTAGATGCTCTAGGTGGTGAAATGGGTAAAAATACTGATAAGACATTTATTCAATCAAAAATACTGAACTCAGCAAAAGGTCCGGCAGTTTATTCCTTGAGAGCTCAGGTTGATAGAAGAGCTTATCAGACAGAGATGAAAAATGTTCTAGAAAAACAAGAAAATCTTGATATAAAGCAAGGTGAAGTTGTTGAAATTATAGTTGAAAATAAAAAAATAACAGGAATTAAAACTCACACAGGGGCCATGTATAAGTGCAAAGCTGCGATACTTACAACAGGAACCTATTTAAAGGGGAAAATAATTGTTGGAGATATAAGTTATAGTGGAGGCCCAGATGGTTTATTTCCAGCAAATAGACTTTCTGACAGCTTGAAAGAGAATAATATTGAATTGTATAGATTTAAAACAGGTACTCCTGCAAGGCTAAATAAAAGAAGCCTTGATTTTTCAAAAATGACAGAACAACCTGGAGATGAAAAAATAGTTCCTTTCTCCTTTGATACTGAAGATATTGAAAAGGAACAGGTATCCTGCTGGCTTACTCACACAAATGAAAAAACTCATAAAGTAATTAAAGATAATATCCACAGGTCGCCATTATATGGTGGATTAATAGAAGGTATTGGTCCTAGATATTGCCCTTCAATTGAAGATAAAGTAGTGAGATTTGCTGATAAAGAAAAACACCAAATATTTGTTGAACCAATGGGATTAAATACTCAAGAGATGTATTTACAGGGAATGTCCAGTAGTCTACCGGAAGATGTACAAATTGAAATGATGAAAACTCTCCCGGGACTTGAAAATGTATCTATTATGAGAATGGCATATGCCATTGAATATGATTGTATAAACCCCACACAACTAGATCTATCATTGGAATTTAAAGAGCTGGAGGGATTATTCTCTGCAGGACAGATAAATGGAAGTTCGGGATACGAAGAAGCTGCTGCACAGGGATTAATAGCTGGAATAAATGCAGCTCAAAAATTAAAGAGGAAGGAACCATTGATCTTAGATAGATCTCAGGGATATATTGGAGTACTTATTGATGACCTTGTTACGAAAGGTACAAATGAACCCTATAGAATGATGACGTCAAGATCTGAATATAGACTTCATCTGAGGCAGGATAATGCGGATTTACGACTTACCCCATTAGGCTATGAAGTTGGATTAATTAGTGAGAAAAGATATAAAAAATTCTTAGAAAAGAAGGAACAAATAAAAAGAGAAATAAACAGGCTTAAAAATACAGTAATCCCTCCTAGTGAAAAAGTAAATGAGCTTTTAGAGAAGCTAAATAGTTCTAAGATAAAGACAGGTGTAAAATTAAGTGAGTTACTTAAGAGACCTGAAATAAATTATCAAAGTACAAAGAAAATAGACCCTGCAAGAGAAGAATTAAATATAGCAGTTAAAGAGCAGGTCTATATATCTATTAAATATGATGGATATATAAAAAGACAAATGATTCAAATTGAGCAATTTAAGAAGCTTGAGAAAAGAAGACTTTCAGAAGATATAAACTATGATGATATTAAAGGATTAAGAATAGAAGCAAGACAGAAACTTAATAAGATAAAACCGGAATCAGTAGGACAAGCATCAAGAATATCCGGAGTTTCACCTGCTGATATATCAGTTTTGTTGATTTGGCTAGAGCAGGTTAGTAGAAATAAAAAAGATTAAGATTGAGATTAAGATTTGTACTACACTAGAAAATGTGTTTTTGGGACAGGTCGTCAGATATGCACGTTTTTAGCATGTCTGAATTAATTGCTACGCAGTATATTTAAGATATTTTGTGTTGTATAAATCTTTGGACCTGTCCTCTGACACATTTTTGGAAGACTTGTATAAAATTAGACTTTTTAAACTATTTTGAACTGGATATTTACTTAATTAGAGGAGTAATACGATGGATAATTTACAATTAAAAGACATTTTAGTAAAAGGTATTAATGAATTTGGGGTATCAATAAGTGAAAACGATATTGAAAAAATATTAAAGTATAGAGATATACTTAAAGAATGGAATGAAAAAATGAATTTAACTGCGATTGAAGATGATAAAGAGATAATGGTTAAGCATTTTATAGATTCTTTAAGTATTTGCCCAAACATTAAAAATCAAAATCTAAGTTTAATTGATATAGGAACAGGTGCCGGCTTTCCGGGAATTCCATTAAAAGTAGTATATAATGAAATTAGAATAACTCTTATTGACTCCTTAGAAAAAAGAATAAAATTTCTTAGTGAAGTTATAAATACCTTATCATTAAAAAATATAGAAGCTATTCATGGAAGAGCTGAGGATTTTGGGAAATATAAAAATTATAGGGAGAAATTTGATATTGCAGTTGCAAGAGC
>CAYYEC010000332.1:0-4937 GCA_964470745.1 uncultured Eubacteriales bacterium
TATTATTATGGTAGACAAGTTTTCCCTTCACCATATACACCTTGGCATATGCCTGCACCTCCACCTATGCCATATGGGCCATTCCCCCATGAGTTTCCTATACCACCATTACCTTTGCCATATGGCCCTGAAGCAAATCATGCCTCTTATCAGGCTTGCACAAAGAATTGCTATGAAAAATGGAAGGACAATGAAGATATGTATATCAGATGTATTAACCAGTGTATGAAAAAATATGGATACAGGTAAAAATATAAAAGATCAATTTGTATAATTTTATATAATATAAACGTATAATTAAGAAATATTAGTACTAATGTAGAAGTAAAATTTTAAAGAATTATATATTCATATTAAGGTAATACTAGAAATAATACAATAAATATATGTAAAAGAGGTGCAATAATTGAAACGGGAACAAAGTTTTAAAAATCCAGAACATCCCTGGGATGGCAATTTATCAAAAAACAAAAAATATATAAAAAAATTTTATAAAAAATCTGAAAAAGAAATAAAACAGCAAGAAAATGAAGAAAAAATAAAATAGCATTTTACTTTACACTCTCCTTTATTATACAGTGAAACTCTATAAATTTCACTGTATGATTTTAATTTTAATATGGAATATCTACTGATAGAATTTATTATTCTATGTTCCCTGCATCCTTATAAAACCTTAAAAAGCACCCTGCAGTAGTTCTTTGCGCTAGCGGTAAGGTAAATTTTGTAATTGCATAGAACCTCCTATCATCGTCTTCTATATCTCTTAATTTATAATAAATCTTAATGGCAGTTCTTGCATTGCATCTAATATACTCTTCAATTGTGGACATATAGTAACCACCTCTATCAGCCTGATAGCTCAAGGTGTTAATATAGGTTCTCTTAATAAAATTTTCATACTGTCTATGATTGTCCAAAAGTTTTATATTTGCATGCTGTGGTACAGTCATATCTTGAATAAGATGGGCAGTCGCTCCTAGATAAAACATTGCACCTTCATTATTTCCCGTATTCCAATATCCTAATGCCTTACTATAATAATCCTTAGCTAGTACAAGAGCATTTGTATTACCATAGAGCCCCTTTTCTTTGGATGGATTATAAAAATGCCCGGAGCTTTTTAAATCCTGGTCTGCCCATACTACACCCTCATTTAACTGCAGAATATAGTCACTAAATAAATTATGTGCATCATGATAATTATCATTATATAATATTTCCAATGCCTGGAAATTAATAAACTTATGTATTACACATTCCGTCTTTATAATAGTTTTTTTAAAGGGATTGATAAAGGTTTTTGCATACTTAAAAGCTCTTCCGTAAGTATTTTCTATTCTTCCTCTCATCTTCTTACCTCAACTTACCGCTATATAAAGCAACAATTTAATATTAATTATTATGCCCGTTTTTTATTTTTTTCTTCAAAGGTTTATGAATAAAATATATGTTAATTTTAAATAATAAATTAAGCAATATGTTTTAGGGATGAATTAAAGATAAAAAAATGTCTATACTGATTTTTTTCAAAATTTCTTAGGAGGCGTAAAATGAATAGATTTGATGGAACTAAAAAACTTGGCATCAGAGATTGGATAACAAATGAATTACTTGCCATATATCCATATGATATTGAAGGTTCAGAAGAAGAAATAGAAAAGAAGGTTACGTCCTGGTACTATCAACAAAGCTGCTCAGCAGAAACCCAGCTTGAAACAAGTTTCGTAGATGTCGTTAAACCAGAAGAATTGAATAATAATGATTGTACAAATGATCTATGTTAACAGCTAATTGGTGCACTCCTCAGAATGGAACAAATACAAAAAACTAATTAAAAACCAAAATAGTTTTATTTGGATAATAATTTATTTTGGTTTTTTATCACATCTATTTTATAACAGGTGCATTAATCTTTTATTTCTATCCATTGGATAATATTGTACTTAACACCTTCATATTTTCCACTTCTTACTACCTTATGATTTCCATCTTTACTCCACTTCAAATGAACCCTGTTGAAAACACCATTTTTATAGTCAAATGTAAACCCGTCATCTTCAAATAAAACAAAGTCTT
Organism: uncultured Eubacteriales bacterium; assembly: GCA_964470745.1. Taxonomy (GTDB): domain Bacteria; phylum Bacillota; class Clostridia; order DSM-8532; family CAYYEC01; genus CAYYEC01. The sequence continues at coordinate 2,080 of CAYYEC010000332.1, forward strand.
TACAGTTTTCTCCATAGCATCTGACAGTTATATCAAAGCAGGTATCTTCCTTTATACTTTGTATCGGCTTTGAATATGGCAGCAAAGTACCCTCCTTAACAAATACCGGAATTCTATCAATCCCAGCCTTAACGTCATAAGTTTGTCCTCCATGGTAAATTTCATTTGTCCAGAAATCATACCAATTTCCTTCGGGCAGATATACCTCCCTGCATTCACCATCTTCAAGTATCATGGGTGCAACAATCATAGATTCACCCATCATATATTGGCTGTCTAACTGATGTGTATTGGCATCTTCAGGATAATCCATCACCATAGCCCTGAAAGGAGGCAAGCCTTCCTGCTGGTATCTTGCAAAGCTTGAATAAAGATAAGGAATCAAGCTCATCCTTATTTCAAAGAATTTCCGGCATAGAGCCTCTGTCTCTTCCCATCCTTCCATAAACTCACCAGCCAGATTCTTATCCAGATTAACCTGCTTCCATGGCGGATTAGGAATTCTCCAACAATTCAGAAGTGCATGGGGTGATAACATGACACACTGGACTCTGCGAATCAAATCCTCTGCCGAACTGCAATCTCTTACTTCCGGTGACCAAAGCAGTCCGGAAAATCCAACCGTTGCTACTCCTCTTATAAATTCCCTGTGCTTATACAGGTCACTGTAAAGGACAAAAGGCAGGGATGCAGCTAAAGCCCCGGATGATCGAACCTGGGAAAGTGTACGTTTATTGCGCTCTTCAAAAGCTGATAATAAAGTTTTTTGGTACAAAGAGCCGATCATATTGTGCATTAATTCCCCATCCATACCCGAGGGAAATTGTGCACAATTAGGGAAAGACCAACTGGAAGGATTGTAATCCGAGTTGTCACACTCATCCAACTTAAAACCGGCTACCCCTTTATCAATGAGTTCTTTTCCATGATGGTCAGCAAATATCTTTTTTGCCTCTTCCAAACTAAAATCAGGTACAAGTCCTTCCCATACCTCATAGTCTCCCGAATACTCCATCAAATCCTTATAAATATCAGCCGTCGGGTGCACAAACAAGTGCTCCCACAAATTGACTTTATAATTCATTTCGTTCAAGTCTACAAGCATTTTGTCGAAATTCGGAAACAAAACCTCATCCCATTTATAGGAACAAGAATAGGAATGGCTGTGCCAGCCGGGTTCAATACCAAAAACATCCACAGGCATATTGCTATTTCTAAATTCCTGAGCCAGCCTGTATACATCGTCCTCCTTTGAGCCGCCATAGGCACGATACCAAACTCCCAGCCCCCATGCAGGCGGAATGCATCCTCCTCCGGAAAACAGATTGTATCTTTGTACAACAGATTTAATATCAGGTCCTGCAAATATGTAAATATCCACCCCATGAACCGAAGGTATGTCAATCATCACAGCCCTTTCTTCATTTACTTTCTTTACGGCATACAATGCATTTTCACTAAACTCGGTATGCTCTTTCCTCTTTTTAACTTTATCTCTGGAAGTACCTTTCTTTGCATTAGTACCGCAGTAAAAGGATACATAACGGGCGGTATCAACATATACTCCATATCCTGCTGTGGAAACATAGAATGGCACCGGTGCGTGGCTGTCACCGGTATCGGCAACAGGGTCGCTGTTAACCCGGATATGTTTTTTTCTGCCTACTTGATTTATAGAATATAACTGAAGACCAAAACCATAGATGTCCTCAGACGTTTGCATGGAAATTTCAACAACACAACCCCTTTGAGTTTGCTTAAAATATATTTTTTCTTCAGAAACAGGAAATTCTTCAGAGCAAATCAGTTTGTTCAAGGCATCATATTGAATATCCATCTTTAATAAATTAACAGGTGTATTCCTCTCAGGACTACCCAATGTAATTTTCCATATTCCATTTGCTATTTTTTTCATAATGTATAATACTCCTCTAAACTTTATAGTCAACGTATCTATTATAATACTTTTTAATGTATTTTTTAATATACTTTTCAATTTTTTTATTTCAAAAAATTTGTTGCTTTATATGAGGAAGTGACAGTGGACTTGGTGCATCTATAGGCATAGTATCATTAAGATTTCTCATGATTTTCATGATAATAAATTGTAAAGGAAACAATTTGCTCCATCAATTTTGGCAGCTTAAAACATCTCTTGATCAACTCCTGCTATTGAAGCAAGGTATATAATAGATCCAAACCCGGCACCATTCCATACATTCAATATAACCAAAATTAATGGCCATATGGATGCATCACCTACAAAATTAATAGTTGGAGCCCCCAATCTGGTCAACGTCGCATTAATAAATCCTGTATCTGTAGAAAACCAACTTAATGCAGACATAGCACATACTGTCCAGAAAATAAAATTTAGCAATTTTACCATATACTAGGCTATTCTCACAAAAACCTTATTTCGGATTTCTAAACGCATAATAGCAATAGTAATTGATGTAATCATACCAAAAACTATAAACAATGCATTTAAATAAAGTTTATCAGTATATAAGTGAATGGCTAAAATTCTATAATTGTTTTACAATGTATTTTGTCACTATAATTGTATTTGAAGCTCTGAAATTAAAATATTAACCCTAATCTCAGTCCAATATCTTTATCTCTTCCTTACTTTCCCCTTTTAGTCAACACATCCCTGATTAGCTCAAGTGTCACATTTAAATCACTTAGTTTCAAAACTGCCTGCCCTATTTTATCGTCACCTTTAACTAATTTATTCTTATTATATATTTCCTTAATTTCCTTCCAACGTAAAGCTTCCGCTTCATTAATAAGTCCAACAATTTCCTTCCATTTAAGCATATTTGCCTCAGCCCCAGAGGTCAACGTTTGTGCAT
>CAYYEC010000333.1:0-4929 GCA_964470745.1 uncultured Eubacteriales bacterium
CCCCATAGCCAATTGCCCTTCTCCTATACTTTACAGTCTTTTTTCCAGTTTAGCTTTTTCTTCTTCAAATCCAGGTTTACCAAGTAATGCGAACATATTCTTTTTATATGCTTCGACTCCAGGTTGGTCAAATGGATTTACGCCTAATAAGTATCCACTGATTCCACAAGCTTTTTCAAAGAAATAAACCAGATTTCCAAAATAGTAAGCATTCATTTCAGGTATATTTAAAACCATATTGGGAACTCCTCCATCATTATGAGCTAAAATAGTACCTTGCATAGCTTTTTTGTTTACAAAATCTATTTCTTTACCTGCTAAGTAATTTAACCCATCCAGGTCATCATTATTTGCTTCAATAGTCATTGTTTCTCTTGCTTTTTCTTCTTTTATTACAGTTTCAAAAATATTTCTAAGTCAATCCTGTATATATTGGCCCATAGAATGTAAATCAGAAGAGAAGTCAACGCCTGCTGGGAATATTCCTTTTTGATCCTTTCCTTCACTCTCTCCATAAAGCTGTTTCCACCACTCTGTTACATAGTGCAGACTTGGTTCATAATTTACTACTATTTCAGTGGTTTTATTTTTATTGTATAAAGCATTTCTAATAGCAGCATATTTATAGCAATCATTTTCTAAAAGGTTTGGATTATTATAAAGCTCATATGCATCTAAAGCACCCTTCATCATATGATCTATACTAACACCTGAAACTGCTATTGGTAATAACCCTACCGCTGTCAATACGGAGAATCTTCCTCCAACATCATCTGGAATTACAAAGCTTTCATAGCCTTCTTCTGTTGCTAGCTTCTTCAATGCGCCTCTAGCTTTATCTGTTGTAGCATAGATTCTACTCTTAGCTCCATCTTTTCCATACTTTTTTTCCATATATTCTTTAAAAATTCTAAATGCTATAGCAGGCTCTGTGGTTGTTCCCGATTTTGAAATTACATTAACTGAAACTTCTTTGCCTTCTATTAACTGCAGCAAATCTTTAATATATGTTGAGCTAATATTGTTTCCTACGAAATATATCTCAGGAGTTTTTCTTTGTGATTTTGAAAGCGTATTATAAAATGAATGATTTAATGCTTCAAGAGCTGCTCTTGCTCCTAAATATGACCCTCCAATACCAATTACAATAAGTACATCAGAATCGGATTTAATTTTTTCAGCGGAAGCTTTGATTCTGCTAAATTCTTCTTTATCATAATTTACAGGCAAATCAACCCATCCTAAATAGTCATTACCAGCTCCTGTTTTGTTATGAAGCATCTCATGTGCTGCTTTAACGAAATTTTCAAAATTTTTGATTTCATTTTCATTAATAAATCCCAATGTTTTTGAATAATCAAGTCTTAAACTTTGCATTTTTATTCCTCCATTATGTTTATTTGCATTATATTGTGTAAGTTAAAATATTACTTCCTCTTTTTCGCATAGACTGAATAGAATATTCAGTCTGGCAGTGAAAACTTAGAGAAAGTTATGTTTTAACGGTCACTTTCTATAGAATTTGTCTTAATTTTAACAAATGATTGTTACCAATTCAAGACAAATTAAATATTTCGCGTTATAAATAAAAAAAAGAGAAGATTCACTCCTCTCTCAAACTTAATCTTAATCTGATTCTGATTCTTTAATCGCATTTTCACCAAAATTAGTATTTACAATATCTTTATACACAGCTTTTTTCTTTAATTCTCCAGCCACTTCCATTACTTCTTGAAGAAGATCCAGTGATTCTTCTTTTAAAACAGGATCTTTCATCCATGTATCAGCATCTTTATATCTCTTTACTACAGTTGTTAGCAATTCTATGTCAGAATCAGGAAATGAAGGTTTTAATACTTCTGCCACTTCTTCCGGTGTATGACTATCAACCCAAAGCTGGCCTTTGTATATTGCATTTGTAAACTTTTGAATAGAGCTTTTATTCTTTTCTATGTAGCTTTTCTTAGCAAAATACGCTGTGTATGGGGTTTCCCCGCTGTCTTTACCTACTGAAGCCAATATATATCCTTTTCCTTCTTTTTCAATAACTGAAGCAGTAGGTTCAAATAATGTTACATAATCTCCGCTTCCACCAGTAAATGCTCCAGCCATTAATGCAAATTGCACACTTGTGTCAACAGTTACGTCTTCCCCGGGCTTCAATCCGTTTTTCTTAAGAACATATTCTAGAGTCATTTCAGGCACTCCACCTTTTCTTCCTCCAATGATGGTTTTACCTTTCAGATTAGTCCATTTAAAGTCTTTTTCCTCTGTTCTTCCAACTAAAAATGAGCCATCTCTTTTTGTAACTTGCGCAAATAATACTGCATAATCATCTTTTCCTTCATTATAGACATAGATGGAAGCTTCTGCCCCTGCAAATCCAATATCTGATTGCCCTGAAAGAACAGCAGTCATAACTTTATCTGCGCCTTGTCCATTTGTTAGTTCAACATCCAGACCTTCTTCTTTAAAAAATCCTTTGTTTATTGCAGCATATTGAGGCGCATAAAAAATTGAATGTGTAACCTCATTTAGTTTTATCTTAACTAGTTTCTTTTCTCCACAACCTGAAAACATTGTTAAAGTACAGGCCGTAATTAAAATAAAGTATATTATTTTTTTCATTGTACCACCTCCTATTTGTTATTATCATATATTAAAAATTATAGCTCCTTATCTCTTACGAAGATTTTTTCAATATATACTACGCCTTGATACATTAATGCTGCAGCAGCACACAATATAATTACACTTGTCATGACTAGATCCAATTGAAAGACTTGTCCCCCATAGACTATAAGATAGCCTATCCCTGCTTTTGATACCAGGAATTCTCCAACAATTACACCTACCCAGGATAGTCCTACATTTATTTTTAATGCATTTACTATACTTGGAAATGATGATGGAAGAACCAATTTGGAAAGAATTTGTATTTTACTCGCCCCAAAGGTCTTTATTAGCTTAATTTTATTACCATCAACCGCTATAAGTCCATTTAACACTTCCAATATTGTTACTATTAAAGATATTGCAAGAGCCATTACTATAATTGATGCAGGCCCTGGACCAATCCATATTATAAAAACCGGTCCCAAAGCTATTTTAGGCAAACTATTTAATACTACCAAATATGGTTCAGATACTTTTGAAAGGAATTCGGACCACCAAAGTATTATTGCAATAACTGTTCCCAGTATTGTGCCAAATGTGAATCCAATAATTGTTTCCAGGCAGGTTATTCCTATATGCTTGAAAAGTTCTCCTTCATTATATAAATTGACAATGGTTTTCAAAATTCTTGTAGGCTGACTTGTAATAAATGCGTCAATAACCTTAAATCTTGCAAGTAATTCCCATAATATAAAAAATACTATTAAAACTAATACTTGTGTAGATAATATAGATACTTTATGTAGTTTTATCTTTTTTAAATACCTTTCATGTTCTTTGGAAATGTTTACTTTTTCTGTGTCAGCCTTTATATTTTTATCTTTAATTTTTGACCAATCAAACATGGACATCCAGCTCCTTCCAAATAGCATTAAAATATTCTCTGAATTCTGGAGCTTCTCGGCAATTTATAGGAGTTCTCTTTATACAGCTTAATCTAATTTCATGAATGTTTTTTATTGTTCCAGGTCTCTTAGTTAGAACTATTACCCTATCAGCCATACTAATACTTTCAGCAATATCATGTGTTACTAAAATTGCAGTTTTATTTTCTTTTTTTATTATAGAATAAATATCTTCTGTTACTGCCAGTCTTGTCTGATAATCTAACGCAGAAAAAGCTTCATCCAATAAAAGAATCTCTGGTTCTATTGCAAGAGTCCTTATTAATGCTGCTCTTTGTCTCATTCCTCCTGATAATTGGGAAGGATATTTGTCTCTAAAATCGTATAATCCATAAGTTTTAAGTAACTTATTAACATACTCCCTTGTTTGAGCTGTTAGATTTCTTCTTATTTCCAGTCCTAATATCACATTTTCAAATATTGTTCTCCATTCAAACAAATGATCCTTTTGCAGCATATATCCAATTTCTGGAGGAACACCGGAAACTTCTTTATCGTTAATTATTACTTTTCCAGAACTATATGGAATTAGTCCGGAAATCAATGATAGTAAAGTCGATTTACCGCATCCGCTAGGACCTACAATGCTAATAAACTCACCCTTCTCTATGGAAAAACTTATATCTTTTAATGCATAAATTTCACCATTTAAGGATTGATATTTCTTTTCTAAGCCACGAACTTGTACTATATCCATAAATAACCTCTAAATAAGAAATTTCTATATATAATATTCATTACGCTATAAATTGGTCACAAACAATATATAACACACAAAAGATTTTGCATTTTATTTTTGCTATTTATATATTTTTTCTAGTTTTTGAATTATTTTATAAGATAAATTATTTATTTTATGGTAATACTAAATTTTGTAGAGATAACAAAAAGTTTAGTATTTTGTTATCTTAATATTATATATGTTGCATTAAAGATATTGCATGGAAGAAATAAGCAACATATAAACAGAGGTATATTATTTTGCAATATTGAAGAAGAAATGTAAAATGTTTATTGCAAAAAATATAGCATCATTATAATTTTATTATAAAGTAAAGAAGGTGAATTTATGTCAAAACCAAAAACTCCTCTAGTTCCTAATAGTAGAGATGCATTGACAAAGTTTAAACTGGAGTGTGCGCAGGAAATTGGACACTTACAATTTTGTAAGGAAAATAATGACCATTACAAAGGTAATCTTTCAGCTAAGCAAAATGGTTTAGAAGGTGGACCTATCGGTGGTCAGATGGTTAAAAAAATGATTGCAATGGCTGAGCAACAACTAAAATAACAGTAACTTAAAAGAAAAAAGGCACACACTCAATTGATTGAGATTTGTGCCTTTTTA
>CAYYEC010000334.1:0-4912 GCA_964470745.1 uncultured Eubacteriales bacterium
GGAATATATTGAGATTATACATTGTTCTGAAAATGATTTTGACAATTTGATGAGAAGATACCCTCGGCTTCATAAAGGCGAAATTAGTGTTATTTGTTTGGGATTAGAATTTAAATCAAATAAAAAGAAATATCTTTGTTTTTTAGACGATGGTTACGCAAGAAATATAAGTAAAAAACTGCTTTTGAATACGGCTGGTATAATAGGACTTGCATTATGGGAGAAAAATAATGGTTATATTTGCACACAGGAGTGTAAAATTATTCATGATAATATTAACAAGTCATTTTTTAGGATTAAAAAAGAAATTCTTGATGAGTTGATTAAATGACAAATGAAGTAGAAATTAGTGATGTTAAAACTTCAGATGATTCTGATTTAAGATCATTTAAAGTAAAATTAGCTAAAAATTACATTCAAACACCTGTAAAAGCAGTAACAACTAATAATTTCTTTAAAGATACAAGTTTTCCTGATAAATTATCTAATTTAAGTGAACATTTCATTCGTTTTGATGAAAATAATTTACAAACCTATTTTACAGTAAAAAAGGAAACAGATAAAAAAAGCAATACTTACAACAAACATAAAACAAAGTTAAATCCAGATGCTACATCTATTACAATAGTTGAATATAAAAATAAAGAGCCAAAAAACGAAGAAAATATGACTCTTCCAAAAATACCTGATGAAAAAGAAATTAAGAGCCTTATAAATGCAGCCTACTCATTATCTGACATTACTGCAATTCCATCGCTTCCAATTGTTGCGAGAAATATTGATTTTAAAACTTTTCCTGATTTTATAAGCTATATCAAAAGTTGTCATGATAAGATACAGATTAGGAATAAAAAGAAAATTTTAGGTTATATACCATTAGTTGCCCCAGCATTTTTAGAATTAATTGTTGAATTTTACCTTAAAGAATTGGGAATAAATGCTTTTTATGTTGATTTTGATGGCACAACTCTAAATACTAACAAGCCTGGTATTGATGCAATAAAAAGAAAGATACATGAAGAAGGATATGAAGAGAACCACTTCATACATTATGTAAATATCACCTATGGTAAGGCTATAAACGATATTGGTGTTTTAACCGCACGTGATCTTCTTGCATATGGACATGGTCTTGATAGTCTTGGCGGTACCCATGTCCCCCCTAAAAGAGGCAAAAATTTCTATGAATGGCTAAAAAAACAAAAAGATATTGAGAGCAATACCACGAGGATATTAAATATTGATGATTATGGTTATTATAAGTATGGTGTGGAAGGAGTAAAAGTTGAAGATTTTTACCCAAAGGATCCATTAACAAAAATTGTGGATATTGAAGATAAACCAAGTTTCTCAACAAAAAAGAGATTTTTTGATATTGAAAATTTACATCAGCAAGTATCTGAAACCGTTAACTTAAGAAGACTAGTTAAGGAAGAATCTAATAAAACAATAGATTATTTTAAGCATAAAAAAAGTGTAACAAGTGAAGATATTAAATTGTTAAAAGAGTAATACATATTCATTTGGTTGGTTTTACAACAATTATTAGATTTCCATTTTCTGCTTTTAAAGTCCAATCAAGCTTGTCCCCTTCTTTTAGATTAAAATGGCTCATAATACCTGCTGGAACAGTTGTTCTATAGGAGTTTACTATTGTTGAAGCTTTTGCAATAGTTGTTGTAAAACCCATATTTATCATAGTGTGCATGTAATTTGTTGTATATATTTCTTACTACTTTTTATACTATCTTGCATCCTACCTAAAAGTTTATATACTAAGATGCATTTACCCTTATAAAGGTAGATTAAAAGGTAGTAAGTAAACAAAAGAAATATAAAATAAATATTTGCTGCATCCCTCTCTTGATGGAGGGATAATCCAATAACATCCATAAATTTATTAAAAGCCACTTGCAGCAAACTACCTTAGATAACTACATAGAGTTAAATGGAAAAGGTAGTATGGACAATATAACTCCAGAAGACCCAATAATAAAAATTTCATACCCTCAAGACTGGGTTTCATACAATAGTGCACAAACTCAGGAAAAAATCATATTTTTAGAATTATTGTATGAACTTACTTCCCAAGTTCCAAAACCAGAATATAAAGGAAATGGTAGACCTCCTGCAGATATTGGAGAAATGATTTTTTCATGTTGCTTAAAAGAATATCTGGATTTTAGCAGTAGAAGAAGTCAATCTGATATAAAATTAGCACAACAACTTGGATACTTAGACCATAGCCCTCATTTCAATACTGTTTTAAAATATTTTAGAAAAGCCGAGTTAAAAAAGATTTTAACTAAATTAATTGAAATATCGGCATTGCCGTTAAAAGAAGTTGAATTAGATTTTGCGGCTGATGCAACTGGTTTTAGCACTGTAATGTATGGTCAATGGTTAGCTAAAAGAAATGTATACAAAGAGAAAAGAACTTTCAAAAAAGCTCATTGTATGTGTGGTGTTAAAACCAATGTTATAACTCATATTGAAGTTACTGATGGATACATTCATGACACTTTAATGTTTGAGAAGCTTGTTAGAAATACTGCAAGAAATTTTGATATGCGCGAAGTAAGTGCTGATAAGGGATATTCGACTGAGAAAAACCTGCATCTTGTTACTGAACATGGAGCAATACCTTTTATTGTCTTTAAGAAAAATGCAAGGATCTCAGATGATAAAATGTTAATCTGGCGTGTAATGCTAAGATATTTCAAGAATCACAAAGAAGATTTCATGAAACATTATCACAAAAGAAGCAACGTTGAAACTGTTTTTTCAATGGTGAAACGTAAGTTTGGATCACATGTTAGATCAAAAAATTCTATTGCTCAAGAAAACGAAGTTTTATGCAAAGCGTTATGTCATAATATTGTAGTTCTCATTCATGAAATGTTTGAGCTTGGAATAACTTTTGATTTATCAAAATTGATGGAACAGGAGTTTATGTGCAAAATTGAAGAGTAAATACTTTATGTGCAAAGCCGTACAAAGTATAAACTTAAAAAATAAAAGAGAAGGGTTTAGATGGTGGAAAATAAACCCTTTACAGTTTTAGATTTTAGAAGAACCTTTTAAGTGCTACTACAGCCATCAGTGGAATTGTCAACACCGTTATGATAGCTGCAACAGTTACAATCTCTATTACATCATCGTAATCAACAGTAAGATTAGTCATAGTGTTAATGCTTCTTTGTTCAAGATTCGATGGAGATGTCCCATAACTATCTACCAGTGTACTAGAAATAGTTCCGTTGATGTATGTACCGATGTATAGAATTGCAAAAAGCATTATGACCGCAAATGCCACCGTTGGCAACATCTGAATCATAGCATGTTCTTCTTTTTTTATGCCTCTAGCTTTTAAATTTGCTTTCATCAGCTAAAAACTTACAGATTTCGTATTTTAAATACTATATGTATTAAGAAGATTTAACAATTTATTGTTAAAAGTTGTTAGTTTCTACTATAAAAAAAATTGTTAAGATTTATTAAGATTTAGGGTTTTCTTCTGTTGAGTTAATTTTTTTGAAATGATAGAAAGATTTGCCATTACCCTGTGTTTCTTCAACTATTACATTTTTAGCAAGACGCACAAGTCTTTTATCTGAATATTTTATATTGCGTGATTGCCATATTGGTTCAAGAAATTCATATTTAATAAGAGGTTTAGCCTGAATGCCAAACTTACGTAACGTACCATTCCATTCAAGAGTAGAAGCATTATCTATTATATATTCACCATTCTTAGAAAGCTCATGTAAAAGCTGATGGTATCTTTTTTCATCTTCACTTACTTCTATAATGTGTTTAAAGTTTGGCATAATCTTTTATTCCACCATCAAACTTTTTTTTACCAACTACTTTTAGGACTTTGTTTCTGATAAGTATCTTTATCTATATCCCAGGCTTTTTTAGCCCAGTAATACCAACACATAAAGATAAGTACAACATTTGCGTATTGCAAAACAAAAAATATCGCAAAAAGTGGAAACATATCTGTATACATTGTAACACTAGTAGTACCATCTGTGTTATATCCTATGAGTCCTATTCCAAAGAACCCTAAACTATTAAGTATACAAAGAACCCAGTTAAGTCCACAGAGAAATATCGCAGCCATGAGTCCTTCTTTAGTTTTTTTATCAATGAAAATCAGGAATACAGATATGAATAATAGGCAGAAGCTTAATACTATAAATAAAATATGATAATCCATTAATATTTCCATTTATTTTTCACCTTGCCTTTTTTCTTTCTACTGTGTTTTTACATGTCATGTTTTTTATTCACCTCTTCTTTTTTTTATTAAAAGTATAAATACAAAAGTAAAAGTAAGCATGAATGCTAATAATGCACCAGCCCAAAGTCCTGTATTACTTGACCTACTTATAAGATCTACAAGTCCTTTTGTAGTAAAATAATATGTTTCATTTAACCAGTTTGTACCATCGTTGACGGAAACCGTCCAATGATACATTTGAGAGTTATTAGAAGCATTAGCCATAGCATTATAATATGTACCATCAGTAACGTTAGAAACTGTTCCTAACAGGTTTCCAAGGGTTTCAGAGCTGTTTCCATAGTAGAAACTAATGTTCATGGTTTTACCAGTATAGCTAAAAAGAGTGATATACAATGCAGGGTTAAGAGAAACACCGGTGCTCTGGTTAATAGGGTGTTCATTATAACACTGTATAGGAGCAACAGAAATATTATAAATACTACCATTAACTGTCTGGATAATAGTAAGGCTACCATAACCAGATAGGTTATAGATGCTACCAGTAATGGTTTGGATAGCATCCCAGTTAGCCCAACTACTAAGGTTGTAAATGCTACCGTTGACAGTCTGAATAGTTGCAAGAGAACCATATCCTGTGAGATTGTAGATGCTGCCGTTAAC
>CAYYEC010000335.1:0-4905 GCA_964470745.1 uncultured Eubacteriales bacterium
CTGTTCTCTTGCATCAGATTTCAATAAATGGGCTAACCTAAAAGCTATATTACTTTTTCTCTTTTCTTCTTCAATTCTATTTCCCAATCTTAAACCTATTTGTGCAAATTTATTTTCTGACATTGCAAGACCTCCTTCTTTTAAAAATTTTGTATATAAATAAATGTTATTTTTCAAAGTTTTTTCTTTGGTATTATTATCAAGGTCATTACTAATTAAGTAAAACAATAGCGTTTTCTCCACTGCTTCAAGATTATTATTAATCATTAAAATCTTAATATAATAATTCAATTCATTTGCTTTACTTTCATTAAAGTAATATTCATTTATAATATTCAGTAGTTTAAGATTTTTAATCAGATGCTTTGTGTTTAATGAGTTATTAAACCTAAGTATCAAGCCCTTTTTGGGATCTCTTTTTATTTCGTATAATCTTATATATTGACTATTTAGTTGAGCTAATTTTAGATAAAAAGAGTTTTGGCTGTATAATTTTTCATTTATCATTAGCTTATAGTTTACATAATTTAGACTTGAAAGCCCATCACAAAACGAAAGTATATCTATCTTATTTCTATCTATATATAAAAGAAAAAATATATTTAAAAGTTCACATACAAAGCATACATTTAAACTGCTATTCGCATAATTGTTATATGTATTATTTTGAGCACCGGAAAAAGTATATAAAGTCTTATCTGCTTCTCTCGTTACTAATCCTTGCTTTACAATAGAGTAATGCTTCTTTACCGATAAATATTTATTGCAAACTTTACAAGTTTTATCCGGCTCATAGTCATGTAATATACTTCTCTGATTATTATAATCTTTTATTATTTCAAAAGCTTTTTCTAAAATATCTTCTAAGTTTCTATAAAATTCTTTACTCTTTGGGCCGTTTACATTACCAAACCTAGAGCTATTACCTATATATGGTATACCAGTTGGATAATCCTTTTCCAAATATTTCAAAAGTCTTTTTATTTCAAACTCATTAAACTTCAGATAATTTTCTGTAAGCTCTATATCTAATTTGTTACTAATATCAATTTCTTTTAAATAACTATAAAAAGAAACTATTCCAATATCTCTAACAATCTCACCAGTTCTATAAAGTGTAATTCCTTCCATTTCCTCACCCCCAATCAAACAACCTCAATCATTCCAAAGCCTTGTCCACGTTTAAAGCCTAAACCAAGATTATAGATATCCCTTAAATCTGCCACATCCCCTTCAAGAACGAATTCGCCTGCAAAAGAATTTACAAAGTGATACTTCTTATCAGTATTTTTTGTAAAAGCTTTTATCTCTTGTTTTACAACTTTCTTTTTCATAGCTATTGGATAAAATCCCAATGCTTTTCTAAGTCCATATCCTCTATAGTTTTTGAGACTTAAATCAACTATGTAGTTTAATTCTTTTGCAAACTTTTCATCTTCTACATCAAGAGCAGCTTTTGAACTATCCTGAATATAAATTGGTGATAAGGTCGTAAATAGTTTTTTACCACTATCTATACTCTTTTCTTTCTCCATGCTTATTTTCACTTTGTTTAAGATAAATTCTTTGTACTCAAATTCTTTTTGTGAAAGTAGTCCGTTATATAGATTTATGAAGAATTCATAGTCAGGTGTACTTACATTAAAAATCACACTACCATTTATAATGAATTCGTCTTCTTTTTTTTCAAAATCCTTTAAATATACTGACCATGCATAGTTTTTTGATTTTTTATTTGTCTTACCTTCATACTGAAAAATATTAGTACAGTAGTCCTTATCAGCATTTTGAATAGCTTGTTTTATAAGGGATACAAACATCATCTGGTAGCCGACAGGAATTCTATCTGTCCTAAACTCGCATCTTAACCTCATCCTTTCACCTCCTTTTGTAAAATTCTAACTTCTTATAACAATTTTATCATTGAATCATGACATATATTAAGACCAATAAAAATTTATTGTTAAAAATGTGATATTAAATAACTACTATTGACTATATTAAAAAAAATCGTGTATAATTGTAAGTAATAAATAAATTACAAGACCGAAGAACGGCTTCAGCCAAAAGGACGTCTTCAGTCTTGTATAAAAGACTAAATTAATTTTTTAATTAATTTAAAAATCTGTACCACAACTGGCACATATGCTATATTTTTTTTTGGTATGTACTGCCAGTTGTCTTTGTTTTTGTCTTTGCTTTCATTTTTATTTTTGTTTTTATTTTTGTTTTTATTCTTGTTTTTCAAATACAATCACCTCCTTTTCCTTTATTTCCCACATAGTTAAAATAGCCAACTGCTTTCAATACAAAATTTATTATTTTTTTGTACTCTACTTTATTAAAATATTTTTATTACTATATAATTCATATTATATAGTAATAAAAATATAATTACAATACCTAAATATTAAATGTTGTTTAGAATTCCTTTCATCTCTTCCATTATTTCTTCCTTCAAGCCTATAGGCTCTATTACTTTTACATTCTTTCCCATACTCAAAATCCAACTTTTTATTTGGGTCTTGCCTCTCATTTTTGCTTCAAATATAATATGATTTTCTTCTTTCTTCTCTATTATTTTTTGATTCTCAACCCATATTTTTTCTTTTACAACTTGAGCCATTGGGTAAAATATCTTAATTCTAAGTTCCACCTCTTCATCTTTGTAAACTCCAAAGCATTCTTTCATTCTATCCTTCAAGTTATAGCTTTTTGATTTTATAAATTTATCATCCAACTGCTCAATTTTTGATATACGGTTAAGCTTAAAAATCCTATAATCATTAATATCTTCACAAAACCCCTCAAAATAAAAAGCTCCATCATATTGAAATACTGAATAGGGATTTACTATTCTATTTATTTCTTCATTATTTGCTTTTTCATATTCAATTTTTAATCTATTTGAAGTAATAATGGCAGCATTTATATCAATCCAATATTTCTTTTCTTTCTTGGAGTCATAATTAGATTTTGTATTTTTTATAAAGTATAAGTTTGTAAGACCTTGTGTACTATCAAAGTTTTTAACTGCTGTTATCTTCTCAAATACATCTTTTAGATTTGAATAGTAGGGAAAATTGTATTGTTTTAACTGTTCTACAGCAAACATCAATGAGTTGTATTCATCTAATGAAAGGTATAGTGAAGACAGATAGTCTTCTCCTTCTATTTCATAGCCTCCATATCTACCAGGAATTGAATTAATATATATACCCGCTTGCTCAAGGTCATCCTTATATCTATTGATGTTCCGTTTATCAACTTCTAATTCATCGGCAATTTCCTGTACTTTCATTCTTCCTCTGCTTTTTAACAAGATTAACATTTTCAACGCATTGGATACTTTACTCACAATTTCACCTTCTTTCATCTACAACCATATTATATAATATTATACATAATTTTCTGACATTCTACAATAATTGATATGATTTTTTACAAAGTAAAAAATATTTAGATCTTTAAAACATAAAAAATGCAACAAGAAGGATTGCTCCCTTTTGTTGCATTTATATGATGTTTTTACTTCACATAGTTAAAATAAAACAAAAAATTAAAAAAGATGCAATAATCGTTATGTTAACCTTTACATTCCACATAGTTAAGATAAAACAATGTAAGCTTCATCACCCATACGATGAAATCTAAACTTTACATTCCACATAGTTAAGATAACCCTTTTACAATTCCACTTGCTACATCAGCAACAAGCCGCTTTACATTCCACATAGTTAAGATAACCCCATATATGGAGAATATGGCTTATGCTCCTTTGATAAGACTTTACATTCCACATAGTTAAGATAACCCCTCACAGGCTCTACTTAGTTGCGACAATGCTATAACCTTTACATTCCACATAGTTAAGATAACCCGGATTAATTTCAGGTTAACGCTTATAAATGATAGCTTTACATTCCACATAGTTAAGATAACCCTTCACGGCGGTAAACTAATTCACCATATTTTTACTGCTTTACATTCCACATAGTTAAGATAACCCAATCCAGCATCTTCAAATGCACAAACTAATCTATGACTTTACATTCCACATAGTTAAGATAACCCGTTTTGTTGAGCCGTTGTTTGGTCTGTCTCTTGTACCTTTACATTCCACATAGTTAAGATAACCCTCTTTATGTAGAAGATGTATCGATTTCATTTCTTGACTTTACATTCCACATAGTTAAGATAACCCACTCGTTTCCATTTGTCCCCATTCTCGTAATTGGTTCTTTACATTCCACATATTTAAGATAACCCCCCCAAACACCAACACTCCCTAAGCCCCTATAAACAAGGCATTCCAGATACTCATCAAAACTAAAATACTGCGATTTTTGCAGTAAAGTACCAATAACGCAAATCAATATAATAAAATTATACCCTCAAACTCTGTAAGGTCAAGCCTTATAACCCAATTACTCAAAAAACAGGTTTACTGCAAAATTACAAAAACATCTCATTCAAATATTTACTTTAACTTATAGTTTACTTCAACTCAAAATATGCTATAATATAAATGAAGATGGCGACGCTTGTTGCTGTCAGGTTAAGAATTGATAGATATCACTTTGAACGGTTTTTATAAGGCCGTTTTTTTCTTTGTCTTTCAGATTGTGGTTGAAGCAGCTTATCTACAATAACTCTTGCAGTAACAGCAACTCCTATTGGTAAGAATATGTATTTAAGACACATAACGACAGCATAGCCAATGTTACGGTATAATTCATTATTCAAATCAACCACCTCTCCTCTTTGTATATTCCCCACAGCAACTATAACGTCGCCATCCCCATGTAAGGGAATTAAAGAGAGGAGCCTTTTAAGACAAATCCATCGCCTCAAAACCTGATTATATATTACAGATCCATTATATTATATTTATTAAAAAATTTA
>CAYYEC010000336.1:0-4853 GCA_964470745.1 uncultured Eubacteriales bacterium
GAAAGATTGTAGATGAGACGGGGAGGCAAATTCCAGATGATTTAATAAAAGAGTTCAAAATATTGACAAAGCTTTCAAATAGAAAGATTGCAGAAATAACAAAAATAAATAAAGAAAAAGTTAATAAAATAGTTAAATAAATTCAATAGAACCGTCCCCGTGAATTGGAACCGTCCCCGTGAATTGAGTAGTTATTTGAATAGTTTGACTAAAAAAGATATATAGGTGCAATGAAAAATGGAAAAAGGTTATGAAGTACGTCAAATAAAAACATTTTCAATGGGGTATGCCAATTACAGCTACATAGTTGTAGATAAGTTAACAAGAATAGCATTAGTTATTGACCCTTCATGGGAATACAAAAAATTAGTTAATGAATTCTATCAATTGGATTTACAGTTGAAAGCAATTCTATTAACTCATTCGCATTATGACCATGTCAATCAAGTGGAGCCATTGGTTAGCACATTTAATCCACAAGTATATATGTCAAAAACAGAAATCGATTTTTCAGGATTTAGATGTAGTAATTTAAATGAGCTAAAGGATTTAGATGAGATACATATAGGAAAGACAAAAATTTTATGTTTGCTTACTCCAGGGCATACACCTGGAAGCATGTGCTATCATGTATCGGATAGCTTATTCACCGGGGATACGATATTTATTGAAGGTTGTGGAGCTTGTAGTTTCAAAGGAGGGTCTGCAGAAGCTATGTTCGACAGTGTTCAAAGAATAAAATCTATGTTACATCTACATATGAAGATATATCCGGGACATTCGTATGGACAGGCGCCTGGACAAACTACCGACAGCCTTATGCGGAATAATATATATTTTCAATTTGATAAAAAAGAACACTTTGTTCAGTTCCGGATGAGGGAAAACCAAAAGGGATTGTTCAATTTCAAATAGGTCCTTCTTGTTAGTAAAATAGCTTCCATATTTAAGCGGATGCAGTTCCCCACCCATATAGTAATAAGGACATAAACTTCCGCTCGGAGATTTTTTTAGCATATATTCATTTCCCTAAAATATTTACTTTGTCAAATATAGGTTCCACTATAAACCAATATAACATACCACACCTAAAGAAACAAGCAGAGTATACTGTTAAGCCACGGAAAATTTAAGTGAGTTTTGATATTGAAATTTTATTTTTGTTTAAGTTATATCTGAAAATTTTTTACTATACGTAGAAAAAAGATTTATGTATAAGTTCTTTTCCTGACAGGAGAGGTTATTTTGAAATCCTAAAAAATTTTGAAAAACTTCTCCATATCAAGAAAATCATCAAATACATAATCAGCACAGCAATCCTTTAATTGCTCTGTAGTAAAATATCCGGTAGCAACTCCTATTGTCTTAACCCCAATTTTTTTTCCGCATTCAATATCTCTAGGAGTATCTCCAATAACATAAATGTTTTCAGATGTAAAATTAATAGTAAAATACGATTTTGCATTATTAATTGCTTCTAAAATTACCTGCCATCTCTCCTGCTCATTATCTCCGAAACCACCAGTAGTAAAATATTTATTCATGTCATGATAT
Organism: uncultured Eubacteriales bacterium; assembly: GCA_964470745.1. Classification (GTDB taxonomy): domain Bacteria; phylum Bacillota; class Clostridia; order DSM-8532; family CAYYEC01; genus CAYYEC01. The sequence continues at coordinate 1,555 of CAYYEC010000336.1, forward strand.
GAAAGCTTTATACGAGCAGCTCTTTCAGTATTACCTGTGCCCAAAACGCAATAAAAATCCGGTTTAGGATTAATAGCCTCAAGCAAACTTAAAATACCTGGAGCCTCAATTGGGGCATTCAGCTTTTTCACTTCCTGATTAAGTATTATAGAATATCTATCAAAGTAAGCTTTACTATCTTTATTACTAATGTTATGAAATTTATAAGCATCACTCAATATGACGGCATCTATCCTGCCAGCCATATCTATTAATTTAAATCCGCTTTCTATTCCATATAAGTCAAAAAATGCAATATCCATTGATCGTCTTCCGATTTCTCTTCCCTGTATCAGAGTTCCATCTATATCCCAAATAAGTAACTTATCCATTTTGAAGCCTCCTGACCATATGTTCTGTGAATTGGATACAAAATATAGTAAATAGTTTATCATATTTGATGTATAAATTCTATACAAAATGAATGGACAACAGTATTCTAAATATATGTTTGGATCAGTTTCAGATGTAAATTTGAAAGTTAATTATATTCAAGAAGTATATAAGTAAATATATTCAAATAGAAAATATAATAATATAATAAGGGTATATTGAAATATTAATTGCGAAAATGATTTTACATGGACAAATTATATTTTCGCCATATTAAAGTAAGGTAATTGAAACGCGATGTAAAAGCTTTATCGCGTTCAATATATATATATATATATATATATGTTGCATAAAAGATATTTTATGGAAGAAATAAGCAACATATAAACAGAGGAATATTATTTTGCAATATTTGAATAAGAAATGTAAAATGTTTATTCCAAAAAATATAGATAAATACTTAAGAGAATTTTGATGATTTTTGCTTCTTTATTAAGAATTGCTTGCTGAATGAGGTGTTTAAATGATTGATATATGTTTACTTGGATGTGGAGGCATGATGCCGCTGCCAGATAGATGGCTTACATCCATGCTCATTAGATATAACGGAAAAATGATTCTTGTTGACTGTGGAGAAGGGACTCAGATTCCAATGAAGCTCGCTGGATGGGGATTTAAATCCATAGAGGCAATTTGTTTTACTCATTTTCATGGAGATCATATTTTAGGTTTACCTGGACTTCTTCTTACTATGGGTAATAGTGGAAGAGAAGAAACTTTGACTTTATTCGGGCCGCCTATGCTTTATGAGGTAGCTAGAGGATTGTCTGTTGTGTTACCTCACCTTCCTTTTGATTTAAAAATAATTGAGATAACTAATGAGGCTCCAGTAAAAATTCCTTTTGATGATTTAGTTATAAGCAGCATGCCTGTCGACCATGCCATGCCGTGTTTGTCATATAGTTTTTATTTTAAACGGGCAGGAAAATTTGATAAAGAAAAAGCAAAGAATAATAATGTTCCAATGAAATTTTGGAGTCGTATTCAAAATGGAGAAGCCATTGAATCTGAGGGTAGAGTTTATACTCCGCAGATGATATTGGGAGAAGAAAGAAAAGGGTTAAAAGTCAGTTATTCTACCGATACCAGGCCAACAAATTCATTAGTTGACTTAATTAAAGATTCCGATCTTTTCATTTGTGAGGGAATGTATGGAGAAGATGATATGCTGCAAAAAGCTATCGATAAAAAACACATGACTTTTTCAGAAGCTGCACAACTTGCAAACAGTGGTAATGTCAAGGAAATGTGGCTTACCCATTATAGCCCTTCACTAAAAAATCCTGAAGAGCATTTAGATTCTGCAAAAAATATCTTTAATAATACCTTCTTAGGTAAGAATTTAATGACTAAGACTTTAAAGTATATAGACTGAATTAAACAGGAAAAGACAAATTTACTTTTGATCCTTTGCCAAGTTCGCTTTCAAAAAGCACTTTTCCATCATGCAATTCAATTAAATGCTTTGCTATTGCAAGTCCAAGTCCTGTACCTGTACTCCTTCGGGACTTGTCAGCCTTGTAAAATCTATTCCAGATATTTGGAAGTTCTTCAGCTGAAATTCCATAGCCTTGATCACAAATGGTGATATTTAACATTTGATTTGTATGGACTTTTATGGATACAACTGTGTTTTCAGGAGAATATTTTATAGCATTATCCAGAAAGATAACGAATAGCTGCTTTAAACGGTCATAGTCACCTAAAATAGGTGAGACTTCGGAATTTTGAATATATTCTATTTTAATTCCTTTCTTATCTGCAATTGTTTGTAGACTCTTTATAGCGTCAGAGAGTAATGTAGGTATATGGACTTTTTCCTTGTTTACTGAAATTTTTCCGGATTGAAGTCGTGAAAGGTCTAAGAGGTCACCAACAAGTCTCTCTAGGCTTCGTGTCTCTGAAAGCATCCTTTTATGATAACGTTTTATATCAGACTCTTCTTCTAAAGTCCCATCTAAAAGAGCTTCAAGAGATCCCTTAATCACTGTAAGAGGTGTGCGAAACTCGTGGGACACATTTGCTACAAAATCCCTACGCAGCTGCTCAAGACGCTCACTTTCACTTATATCCTGAACCAGTGCAACAGCACCAGTTACATTACCATGGTTATCTAATATAGGAGAAATAGTAAATTTGAGTTTTTTTGTATGCCAGGTATTGTAGGTTTGTAAAGGCTTTTTATCTTTTATGGATTTTTTGAGTAGAGAATCAATTTCAAGAAAATTAAAATCTTTTCTAAGAGAATCATTTGGATATGGAATGGAGCTATTCATAATTTCTGAGAGGGCAGTATTAATACTTACAGGTTTTAGATCTGTGTCAAAAGCAACAATTCCTTCGGAAATACTGGATATAATATCACCAAGTTTTCCCTTCTCCTGAAAAAGCTGATTTATAGTATAGCCAAGCTTTGATGCAAGAAAGTCAAGAGAATTTCCCAGCTGACCTAATTCATCCTGTCGATTAATTCCAATACGTGTTGAATAATTTCCCCGTGCCATTTCTAAAGCTGACTTATTCATTGCTTTTAACGGTCTGACAAATAGATGAGAATAAAAAATACCAAGTGCAATTGCTAAGATAAGTGAGGATAGAAGACTTATTATTAATATGCTTAAGGCTTTATTTGAAGTTTCTGAAATTCCTATTACAGGAGCATGTAAAAGTATAGTTCCAATTACCTTGTTACTGGAATCATAAATAGGTACACCTACAGTTAGTGTAGCTTCATTGTATATGCTGCTAAAGTTTTGACTTACTGATTCTTTTCCTGAAAGCACTTCAGCGATAACTTCCTTTGCTTCATCAGGCAGTGATGCTGTAGAATTATTAAAGCTGTCCATGCCGTTCCCCATGCCCATACC
>CAYYEC010000337.1:0-4814 GCA_964470745.1 uncultured Eubacteriales bacterium
CAGGAACCCTTATCGGTAAAGAAAATGATTTTTTTGAAGCATTAAGAACTACTGATATAGAAAGGGTTAAAAATGAGCTAAATAAACTACTGGATATGATCAAATGTCCTTCAGATAGAATAGAAAACATCTATTCGAGTTACATGGAGCTAATTTTTTTAGTCAACAGTTTTATGAATGAAATTGGTACGGATGCAGAAGAGGTTTTTGGAAAGGAGATAGATTTTTATCAAAAGATTTTAAGATTTGAAACAAAGGAAGAAATAAATATCTGGATAACAAATCTGATTATATGGGTTGTTGACTTCCTGAATGAAAGCAAACATCTCAAACTTAGCCGCGCTATCGCAAGTGCCAGAGAGTTTATTAAGAGTAATTTTTCAAATGATAATTTGACTTTAAAACTTGTAAGTGATTATGTACAACTTAGTGAAGGACATTTCAGTTCTACTTTTGCCAAAGAAATGGGAGAAACATTTACAGATTATTTAACCAGAATTAGGATTGAAAAGGCTAAGGAACTGATAACAACAACCAATTTAAAGATGTATGAAATTTGTGAGAGGGTTGGTTATACCAATACGGAGCATTTCAGCCGGATATTTAAGAAAACTGTGGGGTGTAGTCCTAAAAATTATAAAAAAATCTAGTGGTTTGTAAAGCTTCTTTTTCATAGTCTTATTCAAAAGCTTTGCAAATCCACTTCCTCTGTGTGTGGTATGCATACCATTAACAATATACGTTACAGACCACTAGACATATGATGAAATATCAAAAAATCGAATAATATATCATTATAACAAAAAACATATCAAGGTATAATGAAAACATCAAAGCTAGCTGTTACTATAGTAACATTGGATATATCTTTTAATTTAAGGAGGAATTTCAATGAAAAAGCAGTATTTTATTAAATTAACTTCAGCTGTTATAGTTGCCTCTATTTGTATGACCATAGCACTTGCTGGATGCGGAAGTAAAAAAGTTGCTACCGTGGAACAAAGACCAACTGAAAAACAGGAATCAACAACAAAGAAACCAGTTGAAGAAAAGCCTGTCACTTTGAATTACTTAGTGTTCTCAACAGAAGCATATGATGCTTACCAAAAGATGGATCTTGTAGGCAATTTCAAAAAAACTGCACCAAATATAACTGTAGAAATAGAGAAAGTTAAAGATTCAGGCGAGTTTGAAAATGTGTTAAAAATAAGAAAAGCAGCTAATGAACTTCCGGATATTATGCCAATGAAACCATATATGCTCTCGAAATTCAAAGATGATCTTGCACCTTTGAATGATTTGGATGTAGCAAAGAATAATCTTTTTGCTGAAAAATTTGCTATAGACGGAAGCATCCTTGGAATGCCGGAATGTATGTTCAATGAATATGTCTGGTACAAAAAGAGTATTTTTAAAGAATATAATATCGAGATCCCAAAGACTTGGGATGAATTAATTCAGGTTTGTGAGACCATTAAGAATGATGGGAAATACATACCAATTCTTATGGGTGGAAAAGATGCATGGCCTGATTATCCTTTCAATGAATTCATGCCTTCACTGGAAGCTAATGACGGATATTTGTGGAATCATATGGCTGAACAGGATGAGCCCTTTTCAAAAAATCAACCTTTTTATAAAGCCTATGTAAAGATAAAAAAATTGTATGATTCAAAGCCTTTCGGTTCTGATCCTTTAGGAGCAGGTTTTGATCAGGTTAAGACAATGTTTGGTACAAAAGGTGCAATGATCGCAGCTGGTGCATGGTTCTTGAACGATGCCAAAAAAGCAGTTGCCGATACGGATGATATAGGCACTTTTTTCTTACCTGTAAAGGATAATGCCGATGACAAACTCAATACTGTTACCATGGTTGACGGATTCTTTGCGACACCTAAAGATGGGAAAAATATTGATGCAGCAAAAACATTTATCAGCTATTTGTTCAGTGAAGAATTCTACGCGCCTTATATGAAAGACAGAGGACTTGTATCTACTCTTAAAAATATTAAAGTTGAGTTGGACCCTATTCTCCAGCAGGCATATGATAATACACCGGATGTTAATTATGTTGTATATGACGGTGGTAACGAAGAATTCCAAAAGATCGCTGCAGCAGTTAAGTTTGATGTGAAAAAAATGGGACAGGAAATGATGGCTGGCAAGGATCTTGATGAAATGATGGCAGAATTGAATAAAGCATGGAAAGAAGCCAGATCAAGAAAATAAAGATTATAGTTTAAAGATTATAGATAACGAACCATAAAATTAAATTTATCAAAAACGTTAGGCGTTAGATAATATAGATGTCGAACTACATTTTAAAATTTAATTCTAGAGTTCGACATCTATAGTAAACATGTATATAAGCGGCTATCTACAATAGCCGCTTATAATTTCAAAATTATTTAGGGGTTGATCTATAGTGAACTCACTCGCCTTTCAAAGACGGATATTTATTATATCTTTCCTTGTGGCACCGGTTATTCTCTTATTTATGTTTGTTGTATATCCGGCCATTCAACTATTTTTGAATAGTTTGACAAGTTGGGATGGTATAAATTCTATTAAGGAAAACGTAGGCTTGTATAATTATAAAAAGATATTATTTGATTCAAAAGATGTATGGCTGTCATTGAAGAATAACATGATCTACTTTTTTGTACATCTCGTTTGTATTCCTTTGGAGCTTTCTATAGCCATTGTCTTAAACGGTAAAATTAAAGCTAAAAACTTTTTCAAGACTGTTTCATTTCTTCCGTATGTTGTCAATGGTGCTGCCATAGCTTATGCATTTTCTTTTTTTTACAGTCCATATAATGGGGCTTTGAACGAAATTCTAAAAGCTGCTGGTATGGAATGGGCAACGCAAAATTGGTTAAGTAATGAACATATTGTCAACTTTTCATTAGCAGCAATTTCATTATGGAAATACTGTGGATTTCACGTAATTTTATTTCTTGCTGCATTACAATCTATACCTGTTGATATACTTGAAGCTTCTGTTATCGATGGTGCAAATGCGCTTCAGAAATATTTCAAAATTATAGTGCCTAGTATAGCCCTTGTAATTGATTTTATTCTTTTTCACAATATGAGGGGAGCATTACAGGTCTTTGATATACCTTTTTTGTTAACTCAAGGAGGTCCAGGGTATGCCAGCAGTACATTTACACTATATACAATTGATACAGCCTTTAAGTATAATAGTTTTGGCATGGCATCTTCTATGGGAGTCGTACTTTTATTTATGATAATTTTATTAAGTTGGATACAAAAGCGCTTGTTCAGATTTGGGAGGGATTGACGATGATATCAAAAAATACAATGAACAATGCAATAACCTCGCACAGAAAGACCAAGGGTTTTGAAATATATCAAATTTTTAGTTATCTTATCATGTTCATCATTACTGTTATTGTTTTTTTGCCGATCATCATCACTTTGTTCGCTTCATTAAAGACGGCTAATCAAATCGGTGTTGATTTTCCATTGAAGGTACCGACATTTACCTACTTTGACAATTACAAAGTGGTATTTACAAAAGGAAAGATATTGACTGGTTTCAGGAACTCAATCATTCTTGTTGCTATTAGTGTTGTTGCCAATGCTTTTTTAGGCTCAATGACAGCCTTCACTTTAAGCAGATTTGATTTTAAGTTTAAAAAGGTTATTATGGCACTTTTTGTTATAGGTATGGTTATACCTGTTTATGTTACTGAAATTGCCAGGTTTCCGCTGTTGCATTCAATTGGCGCGTACAATACTATGATGGCACCTATTATTATATATGCAGCCACAGATTTAATGCAAATTTACATTTACACCCAATTTGTAGAAAAAATATCAAATTCTCTTGATGAAAGTGCAATGATTGATGGCTGCACTTATTTTGGGATATTTTTTAAAATCATTTTTCCTCTACTGCTTCCTGCAACAGCAACATTAGCAATTATTAAAGCGGTGGATATAATGAATGACATGTATATTCCATATTTATATATGCCCTCAAGCAAGCTGCGTACGATGACTACCACACTTATGGATTTTAGCAGTGCAAGGTCTGGCGCATGGGAACAGCTCAGCGCAGCAATTATTGTTGTTTTACTGCCTACGGTTTTAATTTATCTGATTTTCCAGAAATTTATTTTTGCAGGTATAGTCGCAGGAGCAGTTAAAGAATAGTATAGCAGTAGTTTATAAGATTAATCGGAACATAAGATACAAGGTAAATTGCTTAAATATGTTTAGATACTGGGTATATCCTGAGAAGGACTACCTGGTTGAAAAGCAAAATTAGATAAAAGACCCCTAAAGCTTTTTTAATTAGCGGCATTTAGGGGTTGTGTTTTTGCCAAAAGTTGTAGTACTAAATCAAAGTTTTTTAACCATTCCAAAAATTTTTTTAATTTCACCGAAAGTCATAACTTTTTGACTTATGTTAAGGTTGAAAGTATCATTTATATCATCGGTAACCTCGTCTGCATAGTCAAAAAGATAATGGTTTGCATCCAAATGACTACAAGATACAGAGCGTAAAGAATTAAGAATTTTTTTTATGGAGTATTTGTTTTTCAACCTGATCTCAACAATCCTTGCAATGATTAAAGAAATAAAGCAAACTAAAAAATGTGCATTGATGTGATCTCTTCTTGTAAGATAAACTGGTCTTGCATCTAAGTTGCTTTTGGTCTACCTGAATTTTCTTTTTTTCTTTTTGCCATTTTTATATTTACCAACAGTCACATTGACTTCTGTAGGGATTATTCTAGATTTCATTTTATAGTCTTGATCTACCCATTGTATAGCCTTGG
>CAYYEC010000338.1:0-4812 GCA_964470745.1 uncultured Eubacteriales bacterium
CTCCAAAGTTGCCTGATGTTACATGCTCAAAAATTTCACAGCACTCTAATTACACTCTTTACAAATATGCCTACTCTAGTGAAATTAAAAATGAACATGAAACTAATAATATCTCTACAGGATTATTTTATAAGCACGCTAATAATAAAAGTTCTTTAAATATAATATTTGTTCACGGCTGGAGAATGGATAGTATTGAGAGAATCAAGAAAATTTTTAACAAAAACTTTTTAGATAGTGGTCACAACTTATATTATTTTACATTACCTTACCATTTTGAACGAAATCCAGAAAATTCAAATTATAACGGAGAATATATGATTAGTGCAAATATTAACAGAACCCTAATATCAGTAAAACAAGCTGTATCTGATCTTAGAGCATTAATAAAATGGATTAAAAACTCCCAAGGTGGAAAAGTAGTCCTCATCGGCGTAAGTCTTGGAGGCTTTATAACTAATCTTACCAGTGTATTGGAAAAAGAAATTGATGCTCTTATATCTCTATTTTATGCTAATAGTCTCTCTTATTCTGTATGGGAAACCATTCCAGGTAAGTACATAAAAGAAGACTTTCTTCAAAATGCTTTTTCCTATGCACAGTTAAAAAAGTGCTGGAACATTTTATCACCAGACAATTTTACTCCAATAATTAAGCAAAGTAATATTTTATTGATATCAGGTATCTATGATAAATATATTCACAAAAAAGATTCTGATACCTTATGGAAAGCATGGAATAAGCCTACTAGACTATTATATAATTCCGGTCATTCTGGAATAGTTTTTTGTAGAAAGCAAATTGCAAAAGATGTAGCTTTATTTATAAAAAATAGATTTGTTTCATAGGAGTATTTAATAATGATTTTTCTTACTATCTTTTTATGGACTTTTTCAATAATAATTTCCTTTATCAATAAACAAGAAAAATATAGCCGTTGGCTTGTTTTAACTGCATTTTGGGGTGGTTGTGGAGGTTTATCCGTATTTATAAATGAGTCAGTTAGATCTTTTATACAATATAATATTTCAAAAGACTTAATAACAAATGACTTAATTTCTTTATTTTTTATTATTTTTTCATCACTTTCTCATTTTCTAACACCTTATTGTTTTCTAATTTTTTCGCTATATTATACAAAAATACTTTCAGCAAAAAAAGTAAAGTTTATTTCTTTTTTGTTATTTATTCCTGTAGTTATAATGTATATTATTTTTCCAATTTATCCTTTATTTACTCCAAATTATAGAGTATTAGTTCTATGGGTAACGCCTTACATCGTATCTGCAAATACTTTATTTTTTGTTTCCTACTTTCGGGAAAAAACTCCATTGCTAAAACAACAAAAGCTTTTAACATGCATTTTAGCAATTCCTGTAACTTCATTTGCGTTAATAACAAATTATATTCTTCGTGTATTTAATATTCAAGAAACATGGAGATATAATTTATGGATAATTCTTATTCAATTTATAGCATTTATATTTTTTAGTGCCAAATATGGCATACTTGGTGTAAAGCTAAGATTTGAAAAACACCAAGTTGATAGAACAATGAAATCTATCAGTTCAGGAACATCAATATTAAACCATACTATTAAGAATGAAATCATAAAAATTGAAATATGTACAGAAAATATTATTAATTCAGTATGCGCTTCTGACTCAAAAACATTAGATAACTTAGACATAATTAAAAAATCAACTCAACATATGTTCTCTATGCTAGAAAGAATCCAGCACCAAATGCAAGAAGTCGTTTTTATTGAAGAAACAAACAATATTTGCGAATTAATTCAGAATTCAATTATATCTGTTACTCCACTAATTAAAAACAATAACATAAAAATTATAAGCAAGATAAGTAATTCTTTTTTTATGAAGTGTGACTCTACCCATATCCAAGAAATTTTTCATAATATTTTAATCAATGCAGTTGAATCTATATTAAAAGAAGGTAAAATAATTATAACTCTCTCTCAAAACAATAAATTTGCAACTATATCTATTAAAGATACAGGAAAAGGAATATCAAAAAATGATTTACCACTTATTTTAGACCCTTTTTATACAACAAAAAAATCAACTTCAAATTTTGGTTTAGGTCTTACATATTGCTATACTGTCATGCAAAAACATGGTGGTAACCTTGAAGTACAGAGTGAAGTGGAAAAAGGAACTACTGTCTATTTACATTTCCCACTAAACAGATTAATTGAAAATCAAACATCTTATACTACTCATCAACAGATTTCCTAATCCCTCTATACTTAACCTTTTCAACTGCCTCTTTACTATTCTTCACTCTAAGTTTAGTCAATATCTTGCTAATCTGATTTTTAATTGTACTTTCAGACTTAAATAAAACTTCTGAAATCTTTTTTCTTTTAAATCCTTTTTTCAATAAATTTAATACTTCAATTTCAGAAGGTGTCAATTCCCTTACAGCAATTTCTTCTTTAGCTTTTCTATAATCTTTTAACAGCTCTTCCATTGCTATATTGCCTTTATAGGCCTTTCTTATAACCTCCGGAATATTTTTATAATCAGCTTTAGAAATAAAATCAATTGCACCTGCATTAAATGAATCAGAAGATACCTCTTTAGGGTCTAAAGAAGTCAGCATAATTATTTTTGTATCTGATATTTCAAAAATTTCTGTAGCTGCATAAATTCCATCTAAATTATTTTCTGTTAAATTGATATCCATCAATACTACATCAATTTCTTTCTGCCGGACTATTTCCAAAGCATCATCTTTATTAGTAGCTGTAGCAACTACCTTAATATCATTTTCTTTGCTTAAGAACAACTCAATCGTTTTAATCCAATTTATTTCATCATCAACTATTAGGATTCTTATAATTTGCATAAAATTTCTCCATTTTTCACATACCTTACTTCATACTATTGTGACTTAAACAGTTACAGCCAATTATGTTTTTCTCCGTATTTTCTTATTGCCTTTACGCATTGCAATAATAAAGGTGTTTTCTCCAAAACTTCTAAAAATATATTTTTTATATTATCTGGAACATATTCATGGGAAATTTCATTTCTCAGTCTTCTAATCTCTTTAAATTCCTCAGCAGAATTTATTATTCCTCTCTTTTCTGCTCTATTTATTCTGTCAATAGCACTTCCTTCAAATTCCAGTTCTATTCTATCAATGAGCCTAAACATTTTTTGCACAATAATGTCACTGGTTCTTGCAAACCTTGCAGTCAATGCTTCAAGTTTATCCAGATCTTGCATTACATAAATTTCTTCCATATCTATTTTTATACAGTTACTGTATGAAAACTCAAGCATATTAACACTTTCTTCCAAAAGTTTTAGTTCATATTGGAATAATTCATTTTCACTTTTCCTCATATTAATACTTTCTCCTTAGAAATGCTTTTTACAAATGGATTTGTGTCATCCTTTACAATTATAATATCTACTTTTTGTTCTCCAATTCTTTCCCATATCTCCATTTTAATTTTTCCTGCATGTCTTTGAGTCAATTTATCTGAATAAATTAACAGGTCTATATCTCCACCTTTTTTTGTATCATCAATACGAGAACCAAATAAATAAACAATACTGTTTTTATCAAAATTAGTGCAAACTGTTTTAATTGATTCTTTTTCATATTCAGTTATTCTCATATATACTTCCTTCTTTCAAAAAATACTTTATAGCTTTAGCTCACCCTTCACAATCTTATCTGCTAGTAAAATCCCTATAATACTCTTAGAATCTGTAATCTCATGACTCATAACCATCTCAATAAGCTTATCAATCTTAATCTTTTCAGTCGAAATAAACTCATCCTCATCCGGTGATGCCTCATCTTCTTTTAAATCCGTAGCTACATACATATGTAATACTTCATTTGAAAATCCCGGTGTTGTATGCATGCTAAGCACATGCTTTATATTATCAGAAATCAAGCCAGTTTCCTCTTTAAGCTCTCTTTCGGCACACACACGAGGTTCTTCACCAGGGTCCAGCTTTCCTGCAGGTATTTCCAAAGAAACACTTTCGATAGGCTTCCTGAATTGCCTAACCATATAAATTTCACCATCATCGGAAATAGGTACAACTACCGAAGCACCTTTATGCAAAACTACATCCCTGGTAGCTTCCTTCCCATTGGGAAGTTCAACTGTAACCAAATCAACATCAATTATATTTCCATCATACTTTCTCTCTGTCTTAATAGTCTTCTCAAAATATTCCATCCCAACTTCTCTCCAATCTTTCAATTATCTTAACCTTAATCTAAATCTAAATCTCAACCTTAACCTACTACCTATTCTTCTTTATCTCATCCGTAGCCAGCTTATCACACCTATTATTATACTCATTATCGCTATGTCCTTTAACCTTTATCCATTTAATTTTATGGAATTCCCTAAGCTCATCTAACTTTTTCCACAGTTCAATATTTTTTACTTCTTCCTTCGAAGAGTTTTTCCATCCATTCTTCTTCCAGTTATCTACCCATTTTTTTATAAACCCGTTAACCAAATATGCACTATCACTGTAAAGCTCAACTTCACAAGGAAATTTCAACATTTCTAATGCCTTAATTGCAGCCAACAGCTCCATTTTGTTATTTGTTGTATGTTTGTCAAATCCGGATATTTCTTTTTCAAGTTCTCCAAACTTTAAGACTGCTCCCCAACCACCTTCACCAGGATTACCGGAACAAGCACCATCAGTGTAAATCGTAACTTTCTTCATATATGTAATATCTCCCAGATAAATTAATTAACTTAATCTATATCTCAATCTTAACCTTAGCCTCAACCTTTCCCAATAC
>CAYYEC010000339.1:0-4810 GCA_964470745.1 uncultured Eubacteriales bacterium
GTTTTGCTTAATATATCGAAATATTCAAGCTACGAAAGAATTTGAGGTGAAGAGGTTGAAGATTATTGTTGCAGGTGGCGGAACCGCAGGGCATATAAATCCAGCAATTGCTATTGCTAAATCAATAAAGTATAAAATACCAGATGTGCAAATAATATTTATAGGTACTAAAAGAGGGCTAGAAACCAAGCTTGTTCCCAGAGAAGGTTTTGAACTTAAATTAATTCAAGTTAAGGGATTCAGAAGAAAGATTTCTTTAGATACATTAAGAAGTGTGAAGGCATTAATTAAAGGTTTACATCAAACAAGCAGTATTTTAAAAGAATTTAAACCTGATATTGTAATAGGGACGGGTGGGTATGTCTGTGGTCCTGTGGTTTTTAATGCAGCAAGAATGAAGATTCCTACACTTATTCATGAGCAAAACGCTTTTCCTGGTGTTACAAACAAGATTTTAGCAAGATTTGTTGATAAGGTAGCAATAAGTTTTAAAGAGTCCTCTACATATTTTGGTAAAAAATACAAACTGGTGTTAACCGGTAATCCATTGAGGAATGAAATGTTAAACATAGATAGAGATAACGCTAGAAAACAACTAGGCATTAAAGAGAATAAACCATTGGTAGTGATTTTTGGAGGTAGTTTAGGTGCTGAAAAGATAAATGAATCAGTTATTGATATGATACTAAACTTTATTAAAGAAGAAGATTGTAAAATTGTATTTGCAACAGGTGAGAATAGATATGGTCAGACAATAAATAACCTAGGTGAATATAATAAAAAACACATAGAAGTAGTTCCGTATATTTATGATATGCCAATTGTTTTAGCGGCAGCCGACTTAGCTATTTGTAGAGCTGGAGCTATTACTATTAGTGAACTTTCAGCTGTTGGAGTTCCATCTATTTTAATTCCATCCCCAAATGTAACAGCGAATCACCAGGAATATAATGCCAGAGTATTGGAGAAGAATGGGGCTGCAGTGGTGATCCTTGAAAAAGACCTTAGTGGAGAGGTTTTATATCGACAAATGATAGAGCTAATTAGAGATAGAAATAATTTAAAAAAGATGATAAAAAACGCAAAAAAAAATGGGAGTATAAATTCAAGTGAAAAAATTATTTCAATATTAAGTGAAATAAGCCCCAAATTTCGTGATAATGTAAGTAAGTAACATTTTTGTAAACCCCGCATAAAATAATATTGTATGAAAGCATTCGTAGAGAAATTTACAATGAATTACAGAGAAGGCTACTTTGGAAAAGTAATAGTTATAACTTCTTCCGAGGTTTTGGCGGGGGTGTTTATGTGGGTAAACTAATGGTTAGGGGCGGAGAAAGACTTAAAGGAGAAATTATTGTCGAAGGCTCCAAAAATGCAGTTTTGCCAATACTGGCGGCTACAGTATTGAATAAAGGAATAAGTGTTATTAAAAATTCTCCTGATTTAGATGATGTTAAAACAATGATAGAAATATTACAAGATATTGGATGTAAAATAACTAGAGAGACTAACAAATTAATTATTGATTCATCAACAATTAATAAGACTGAAATCTCTGAAGAACTTGCCCAAAAAATGCGATCTTCCATTGTAATGATGGGAGGAATGCTTGCGAGATTTGGAGAAGTGAAAATAAGCTATCCTGGCGGATGCGAGCTTGGCCCAAGGCCTATAAATATTCATTTAAAAGCTATGAGGGCTATGGGAGTTGAAGTACATGAGGCTCTTCATGGATTTATACAATGTAAAGCAGCAAAACTAAAAGGGTGTGATATTGTTTTAGATTATCCAAGTGTAGGTGCAACTGAGAATATTATGATTGCTGCTTGCACTGCAGAAGGTAAAACATATATTAGAAATGCTGCTAAAGAGCCAGAAATTATAGATTTGCAGAGCTATTTAAAGGGAATTGGAGCAAAAATAAGTGGCGCTGGAACAAGTATCATTTGTATTGAAGGTACTAAAGGAAATTTTAAAGATATAGAGCATACTGTTATACAAGATAGAATAGTAGCAGGTACTTATCTTGTTGCATCAGCAATTACAGGAGGAAACTTGGTTTTAAATAGAGTTATTCCTGATCAATTGATTCCAATTGTACATAATTTAAAGGATGCTGGAAGTATAATTGAAGTTCAAAATGACAGTATTTGTATTAATGGTCCAGAGAGGCCTATAGCTATTGAAACTATTAGAACTTTGCCTTATCCAGGCTTTCCAACAGATATGCAGGCGCAGATGGTTTCTCTTTTATCAATAGCAGAAGGAACAAGTATTGTTGTGGAGACAGTATTTGAAAAAAGATACAAACATATTGATGAATTGGTAAGAATGGGTGCAAACATTAATCAAGAGGGAAGTATAGCTGTCATTAAAGGAGTAAAAAAGCTAGCTGGTGCTAATGTAGTAGCTAAAGATTTAAGAGGAGGGGCAGCTTTAGTCCTGGCAGGTCTGGTAGCAGAGGGTAGCACAATAATAAATGGTACCAATCATATTGATAGAGGTTATGAAGAAATTGAAAAAAAGCTATCTCAAGTTGGTGCGAAAATACTAAGGATAAATTAAAGGAATAATGGTGGATGGCAATTTCAGATGAAAAGATCGACTCCCAAAATAGAACGAACGTATTTGAGATTGCCACGGATTACCCGTATATTATAGAAGTTGAAGAATACCTAAAAAACTTAAATTAAATGTGTTGCATAAAATACATTATATTGAATGGATGTAAAATATCTATTGCAAAAAATATTGAAAAAGGGTCTGGTTTACTTGGCAATACAAAGGCAAAATGGTATAATCAAAAACAAAATACAAATAAATACAAGGGATGATAAAAATAAGTTTAGAGTAAATGTAAAATGGATAAAATTTATTTTAATTACTATATTATTCTTAATTACTACTACGCTTTTTTTGATGTCACCGGTTTTTAATATTAAAAAGATCCAGATTGTAGGTAATGAACATTATAATGTTGAAACTATTTTAAATACTACTACTATTAAAGTGGGAAATAATGGATTTAAAGTATTGTTTAGTGGTTCAAGAAATTTTTTAACTTTGAGAAATTATAAAGAAGAAAAATACTTGAAGAGAAGTTTACCATATATAGAATCTTGTGTTATTAAGTTTAATATTCCCGGTACTTTGGTTATTCAAATACATGAAAGAACTCCAATGGGGAAGATTCCATTTATGGGTAAATACTTGTATATTGATGGAAAAGGAATTATAATTGATGTTATTGATGAAAGTAGTAGTACTGAATTGCCAGTTATAAAAGGGGTGGATTTTGATAAATATGAGTTAGGACAAGCACTAATAACAGAAAAAAAAGAAAGTATAAATTCAGTAGTAAGAATTCTTGACTCTATGGAAAAATCCGATAGAAATACAGAATTAAAGATTTATGACCTATTAAATACAATAGATGTCAGCGATATAAATCAGATAATATTAGAAATTGACCACAGATTGGAAGTAAATATGGGAGAACTAGAGGATCTGGATTATAGGATAGATTTTTTGAAGCAAATTTTATTAAAGAGCTTGAGACAAAATGAAAAAGGGTTAATTGATTTTACAAAAGGCATTAACCCAAGCTTTATACCAGAAAACTAAAATTTTGGGGGTACTTTATGATACCATTACTAGGATTAATAATTGGAATTCTATTGGGAGTATTTATACCATATAATATTCCGAATAAATACTCAAACTATGTTGCAGTAGCTATTCTAGCCGCTCTAGATTCAGTATTTGGAGGTCTGTCTGCTTCATTACAAAAGAAATTCAATATAAAAATATTTTTGTCAGGATTTTTTGGTAATTCGTTACTTGCAGCAGGTTTGGCATATATTGGAGATCAGTTGGGTATACAGATATATTTAGCTGCAGTATTTGCTTTTGGTAACAGAATATTTTTAAATTTTGCTAGTATCAGGAGGATGTTACTAAATAAAGGTACAAATAGCCATAATGTATGAGGTTTATAACTAAATTATGCATAAACTACCATGGGTTTATATTAATATTTTTATTAAATGAATATTGCTTTATCATTAAAATTAAGATATATTGTATATAGTAAAAGACGTTAAACGATAGGTTATTTAAGGCATTTTGCTAATTTAAAAATAATAAGTAAAAAATTGTTTTAATATATAAGGATAAATAAGTTGCGTATATTTAAATTTTAATAGGATTAAAACTTAAATATAAGTTCTTATTTAGATTCTTGGAATGAAATGAAAGAATCTAAAATGAATGGGTTAAATAGCGATTAATTTTTACACATAAAGGGGGATTTAGATTGTTAGAATTTGATATTGATATGGAACAATTTGCACAGATAAAAGTTGTTGGTGTTGGTGGTGGAGGAAATAATGCTGTAAATAGAATGATTTCTTCAGGACTTCGTGGTATTGAATTTGTAGCAGTTAATACTGATAAACAGGCACTTTTCTTATCTAAAGCAAATACTAAAATTCAAATAGGGGACAAACTTACAAAAGGATTAGGAGCTGGAGCAAATCCGGAAATCGGGGAAAAAGCTGCTAACGAAAGTAAAGATGAAATAGCTCAATCTATAAAAGGTGCTGATATGGTTTTTGTGACAGCTGGAATGGGAGGAGGAACTGGAACCGGGGCTGCACCTGTAGTTGCTCAGATTGCAAAGGAAATGGGAATACTTACTGTTGGAGTGGTGACTAAACCTTTTATGTTTGAAGGTAGAAAAAGAATGCAGCATGCAGAACGTGGAGTTGAAGCTTTAAAAAATACAGTAGATACTCTTGTAACTATT
>CAYYEC010000340.1:0-4787 GCA_964470745.1 uncultured Eubacteriales bacterium
CAATGGAAATGCCCTTATTAAGAGCCTGAATTTCAACATTCATATTGTGCCTCCCGTATACAGCTGTTGTCCGGTGCTTAAGATGCTTTGATATCTTCTTGAGATCACTGTCTACCTGTACTGCCAGTTCTCGCGTCGGTGTGAGAATCAGACCTTGGAGTCCCCCCGACCCGGGAGCAGTCATTTGCAACATGGGAATGCCAAAAACAGCAGTTTTGCCACTTCCTGTTTTAGACATAACAATTAGATCTTCTTTATTTAGAATATGAGGAATTGCCTTGCTCTGTACCTCTGTAGGTGTCTCAAAACCCATCTCTTTTAGGGCTTTTAAAATTGGAGGCGAAATGCCCAAAACATCAAAACTATTTTTCATTATTATCCTCTTTCATTATAGTGAGATAATTTCATTATATCATTTGATTCGTGTTTATTCTACTAGGAGGAGAAAAGAACAGGCAATACCTGCATCTTATTAACAAGTGCTATAGATTTCGCGTAAATGATTCTACATATCAATTAGGCTTCTTGGACGAAGGAAAGAAGCAAAAACGAATGGGCTCGATGCCCATGAGTTTTTATTAACTTACGCGAAATCTACACCTATAAAACTCATTAAATGAACAAATATCAATATTAATTTAATGTAGAATAATTTGTGCGTTAATATAATAAGAAAATAAAATATTTAGAATAAGAGAAATCAATTTATAGATGTCGAACTCTAGAATTAAATTTTAAAATGTAGTTAGACATCTATATTACCTAACTGTAACTTTTCTGATAAATTTAATTTTATTGTTAGTTATCTATAATAAAGAGATTGAAATAGTGTTGCAAGTAATAATACTTTATACATACTTCTTACAAAGTAAAATTAAAATGTTAGTTATTTTTAATATTTATACTTGCATTATTCAATTTTAATAAATAAAATTAATTTATTAAAATTACTATAAGAGGTAGAGAATATGGCTAATTATTCAAAAGAGAAGATAAAGATTCTTGTTGTAGATGATGAGGAAAATATAATAGAATTTATTAAGATGGGCTTGGAAGCTGAAGGCTATTCCGTTTACACTGCAATGGATGGAAATAATGCAGTTTTTCTGGCAAAGACTCTTAATCCACATATAATTCTTTTAGATATTATGATACCGGGGATGGATGGTTTTGAAGTATGCGCTGAAATCAAAAAAAATATAAGAACAGCAGTCATTATGCTTACTGCAAGAGATGAAGTAGAATACCGTGTACGTGGTTTAAATCTGGGGGCAGATGATTACATCACAAAACCTTTTAGCTTCAAGGAATTAATTGCACGTATCAATGCCAGATTACGCAATACTTTTCCGGAATTTTCAAACACTATATCAGTAGGAGCTTTTCGGATGGATGATGGAGCACACGAGGTTTTTTTTCAAGACAGAATACTTATGCTTTCTCCGACAGAATATAGTCTATTGAAGCTTTTACTACTTAATAGCGGAATAGTTCTTAGTAAGCAAGTGATTCTTGAAAAGGTTTGGGGATTTGATTTCAATGGAGAAGAAAATATAGTTGAAGTATATATAAGATATCTTCGCGATAAAATAGGGGACAAGGAACATAATATTATCCGTACAGTCAGAGGAGTGGGATATAAGGTGGTTGCAACATGAAATATTTAAGAAACTTCTTTAAAATAAAAAGTATGCAGTGGCAGCTTATATTTCGGATTTTGTTGCTGTTTATATTTTTATTGAGTATTATGGAATTAGCCCAGTATATGATTATGAAACAGTATTTTTATAAAAGTAATGAGCAGCTTTTAGAATCCCGGTATAATATAGTTGAGACAACAATTAAAAATAATATTAATTCTGAACAGGCGGTTAAAGACTTTGCAAACTACCTCATCGACAATACCATTGATAAAAATATCAGTACTGCAATTATAGACAAAGATGGGAATTTTGTATCTGAATCATCATCACCTGAATCATCACGACCTGAAACGTTTATATCTGAATTGTTTACACCTGAATACTCTGAAGAAGAAGATAATATATCTGTGCCACATCTTTCACAAAGTTACTATATTAAGCTCCTTAATCAAAGTGGAAATCTCGAAGGAAATCGCTTAATCCGTGATTTGTATGGAAATCAAATTCAGGTTATCTGGAGAAAATTAGGGAGTGATGATTTATGCTATGGACTGATTCAATTGAGTACTTCCACAGATATGGTGCAGGATATCCTTTATACACAGTTTTATGTATATATTATTTCATTTGTTATTATATTGATTTTAGGAGGAATGCTTGCCAACGGGATATTGAAGTATACATTGAAGCCTCTTCATAACATGACAAATACAGTAAAACAAATTAATGTAGGGCAGCTTGATAAAAGGCTGCCTGAAAATAATGGGCAATCTGAAGTTGATGAATTATCATCATCTTTTAATAGCATGCTTGAACGTATAAATGTATCTTTTGAGAAAGAACAGTCTTTAAAGGTGAAGATGCGTCAATTTGTTTCTGATGCATCTCATGAGTTAAGAACTCCTCTAACATCAATTCATGGTTTTGTAGAGGTTTTGCTACTAGGTGCTGCAAAAAGTGAAAACCAATTAAATTCAGCATTAAACAGTATTTTAATTGAAAGTGATCGACTGATAAAATTAGTTAATGACCTACTTTTAATAACAAGATTGGATCAACAAGCTCCTTTGACAATGGAGGAAGAAAGTCTGGATAAAATTATTGAAGAAGTATATCCTCAGCTTCAGATTATTTCCGGAGAAAGAAAGCTTGAACTCAAATTGAAAAAAGATATAACAGTTCTCGTAAATCGGGATCAGATAAAACAGGTAATATATAACCTGACTCATAATGCTATTCTTCATACCGAACCGAAATACGGAGTTATTAGTATATCTTTAAATTGTGAAATTAGAAAGAACGAAACATATGCTGTACTTAAAGTAACAGATAATGGAACAGGTATCCCCAAGAATGATATTACAGAAGTATTCAATAGATTTTTTCGTAGTGAGTCACATAGGTCGAGAAAGCAGGGGGGATATGGTTTGGGACTTTCCATAGTAAAATCCATTATTGATGCTCATAATGGAGAGATATCGGTAGACAGTAGGCTGGGAAAAGGAACAACTTTTACAATATATCTGAAATTGTGTTGATTCCGAAGTTATATTATTGACTTTGTTTTCCTGTAATGTTATTTCATATGTTTATAATTTGTTTACTTTTTTCTCAGCATTCTTTAAGCTTATTCTAAGGTGCAATTAAGTTATATTTTATATAATTGTATTACCATTGATATTCTTGGTATAAAAACAAATTTATTATGGAGGTATTTTATGAAAATATTAACAAGAATTATTATTTTAGTGTTCCTTATTGCACTATCTGCCCAATCATTAGTTTTTGCAGTTTCAAATACAAGTACTAATATTGATACAATTGCGAGTGCTTCAAAATCAAAATCTAAACCAACACCAACGCCAAGGCCAACGCCAAGGCCAACACCAACACCAAGACCAACGCCAATGCCAACACCAACACCAACACCCCAAACAGTATCTGAATTATTAATGGATACGATAAATTTAATAAAGCTTCATCCTGAGAGTAATCAAAACTATATGAAAGCTGCTGAGTTATATAAGGCCAATATGAATAATGGGTTTGTAGTATTTTCCCAAGGTAACCGAATTGATTTTAGTAAGTATAGCAATGCCCAGCCTGTAATTATAAATAACAGGACACTAATTCCTATTAGAGCATTAGCAGAAAGCTTAGGGGCAAAAGTTGAATGGGACGGTAAATTAAGACAGGTTACATTAACAATGAATGAAAAAATAATACAACTTACAATAAATTCAGAAAAAGCGTATATTAGTGGTGAAGAAAAGATGTTAGATGTGGCAGCGACAATTATAAAAGATAGAACAATGGTACCATTAAGATTTATAAGTGAAGCCTTTGGTGAAAATGTTGGGATGTATTCTAAGGATAATGTTAAAGTTATATATGTACATAAATAGCTTTATATATGGAGACGGCTTGAAACTAATGGGGCAATTGGGAGTAAAGCTGTCTATTTGCATTTAATTTATAAGGAATGGATATATCTCCCACACAAAACATGAAAGTAAATACAAACAAAAAGGTGAAAAAATGATTAATATTTTGTTAATTGGTTAAAATATTCACAAAATATATTTACATTTTGTCCTACTTGCGATATTCTATATAGTGGTAAAAACTTATTATTGGAGGGAGATTATAGAATGAAACAATATTTAGAAATTGAAAGCGTATACGCTAGAGAGATAATGGATTCAAGAGGAAATCCTACTGTTGAAGTAGAAGTAATAGTTGAAGGTGGATTTATAGGTAGAGCTGCAGTTCCTTCAGGAGCTTCTACAGGAGCTTTCGAAGCTGTTGAATTAAGAGATGGAGACAAGAGCAGATATTTAGGAAAAGGTTGCCAAAAAGCAGTTGATAATGTTAACGATATAATTGCTCAAGAAGTTGAAGGAATGAATGTATTTGACCAGGTAGCTATTGACAAATTAATGATTAAATTAGATGGCACTCCAAATAAAGCAAAATTAGGCGCAAATGCTATTCTAGGTGTTTCCCTTGCAACTGCAAAAGCAGCAGCTGAAGCTTTAGGATTAAGCCTATATCAGTACATAGGTGGAGTTAATTCAAAACAATTACCGGTTCCAATGATGAATATCATCAATGGTGGTAAGCATGCCGACAACAGTGTATCAA
>CAYYEC010000341.1:0-566 GCA_964470745.1 uncultured Eubacteriales bacterium
ACATTAGGCTTTGACAGGGATGATGTTGTTCTGCTTGGTGATATTAAAGCTCATTCACTGGTAGATGCAGAGGGAAGTTCTTATCCTATACAGCAAACTCCAGACGGAGCAGTGACATATTTACGACATCTACCTTCTAAGGGAAGCAGAACTTATGCTATATCAGAAAGAAAAGCAAGGACAACTTCGTTTATATTAAAAGAAAATCATTTGGAAACACCATTTTACTCTATTGAAATAGATGAACAGGGAATGTTTACTTCAATCTACGATAAAGAAAATGATAGAGAAGTGCTGCAAACAGGGAAACCTGCCAACTTAATGCGTGTGTATGAAGATAAACCTTTAGATTTTGATAACTGGGATATTGATATTTACTATACTGAAAAATATTATGATGCAGACGGGATTACCAGGATGGAATGGACAGAGCTTGGAAGTGTACGGGCTGCATTGGAGATTGAGAGAAATTATAATAAATCTGTTATTAAGCAAAAAATATATTTCTATGCAGACACAAGAAGAATTGATTTTAATACATACGTGGACTGGAAAGAAAGTCAGCA
>CAYYEC010000341.1:576-1998 GCA_964470745.1 uncultured Eubacteriales bacterium
GATGAAGCAACATTTGATATCCAATTTGGTAATGTAACAAGAAAGGTACATACAAATACAAGTTGGGACATGGCAAAATTTGAAAGCTGTGGACAAAAGTGGGTTGATTTATCAGAAGGCCATTATGGATTTAGTATATTAAATGATTGTAAATATGGACATTCCGTAAAAGACAGCAATATTGCCCTTACACTTATTAAGTCCGGTATTTTGCCAAATCCTGTAACAGATCAGGAGGAACATTATTTTGTGTATTCCATCTATCCTCATGCAGGAAACTGGAGAGAAGGCAATACAGCACTTGAGGCCGCAAAAATAAATCAACCGGCTTATGTTTGTTCCGGTGGTGAAGCAGGAAAAGAGAATTCATTTGTATCTCTTGATAAAAAGAATGTTATGCTTGAAACAATTAAGTTGGCGGAAGATGGAAGTGGTATCATTGTTAGGATGTATGAATTTGAAAATGCATTATCAAAGGTTAATGTAGTATTTGATTCAGAGATTATTTCAGTAAAAGAATGTGATTTGATTGAAAATACTATCGAAACAGTACAACCTGCAAATAACAGCTTTATTACAACAATCAAGCCATATGAAATTAAAACATTCAAGGTGGTTTTGAAATAATTGTGAAATCATAGACCATCAATGTAGAAAGGGGCTTCATATGTATTTATTACCTGTACCGCAAAATATAAAGTTTTGTAGTAATAAATTTATTTTAAAATATGATACAAAAATAGTAATAGACAGCCAATTAGGGTTTAAGGAAATAACTTATGCAAATATATTAAAAAAACAAATTTGTGGAAGTCTTGGTTTTTTACTTGATATTACAAAGGCAGATAAAGTTAAGCATAGTGGTATTACCTTACAAATTTCCAATGAATTAAAGCCAGAGGAATATAAATTATTGATAAAAGAATATGGAATTAAAATTTTAGCAGGAAACAGTAATGCACTTTTATATGGGGTTCAGACATTACGTCAAATTATCAGCCAAAATGGTGCAGTACTTCCATGTCTTGAGATTGAAGATTATCCCCAAATTCCAAACAGGGGCTTTTATCACGATGTAACAAGAGGAAGAATTCCTACGTTGGAATCATTAAAGGCTTTGGCAGATAAAATGAGCTATTATAAATTAAACCAATTGCAGCTTTATATTGAACATAGCTTTTTATTTGGTGATTTTAGTGAGGTATGGCGCGATGATACACCGATTACTGCCGAGGAGATTATAGAGCTGGATAATTATTGCAATAGTATAAATATTGAATTGATACCTTCGATAGCAAGTTTTGGACATTTACATAAGGTATTGAGTACAAAATCCTATACATCTTTTTGTGAACTTGAAGAATCAGACAAGGATGACTTTTCTTATATGGGAAGAATGGAACACCATACAGTGTATGTATC
>CAYYEC010000341.1:2008-4761 GCA_964470745.1 uncultured Eubacteriales bacterium
GCTTGAATTTATTCCTTTATTTTCTTCCAGTCAGTTTAATATTTGTGCCGATGAGACATTTGATTTGGGAAAAGGAAGAAGTAAAAGTATTGCCGATAAGATTGGTACGGATAGAATGTATGTTGATTTTATAAAGAAGCTGTGTGAATTTATAAAAGAACATGGAAGAAGACCAATGTTCTGGGGAGATATTATTATTTCAAAGTCGGAATTAATCAAGGAGCTTCCAGAGGACGTTGTATGCTTGAACTGGGATTATTGTACAAATGTACAGGATTTGAATGTTAAGAAACTTTTTGATATTGGTGTCACACAATACTTGTGTCCAGGTGTTCATGGCTGGAGACGTCTAATAAACCGTATGGATTATGCCTATGATAATATTACGGCAATGTGCAGATATGCTCATCAATACCGGGCAGAGGGAATTCTTAATACGGACTGGGGTGATTATGGACATATCAATCATCCTGAATTTTCTACAACCGGAATGATATATGGTGCTTCTTTTTCATGGAATTCGAAACAGCTTTCTTTTGAAGAGATAAATAAACAAATATCAGTATTAGAGTATAAGGATGTTACGAAAGGTTTTGTACAGATAATCAATGATATGGCAAGCCAGAATGATTTTCTATGGGGAAGTGTGGTGCAATATAAGGAGACTTGTACAAAAACCATGTCTAAAGAAAAAATGGATGAATTCTTTGGTAGATTTAACCTTGAACATGCCTTGGAGGCCAATGAGAAACTGGCATTGACAATTGAAAAGATGTATATGACTATGTCTTCTATGGACAGTTCAAAACGCAGTGTTGTAAAAGCATATTTGATTATGGCAAAGGGAATGATGCTTTTCAACACGTTGGGAACAACAATAGGTCAGTATAAGCACCAGGTAGAGAATAAATTGGCAGAAGAACCACAAAAACTTGCAGTAGATTTGGAATATTGGTTTAAGGATTATAAAGAATTATGGAGAAGCTGGGGTAAAGAAGCAGAATTATACAGAATACAGGATATAATATTCTGGTATGCGGATTTACTTAGGGATTTGTAAAAATAGTACTACAATAGACAAAACTTTTGTAAGTGCCTGTTGCTAATTATACTGCAAAAAAATAATATAACGCACAAAAATAAAATGTAAAACATTTTGTGCGTTATATATAAAAAAATATTTTATTTTAAGGCGCAATTAATATTTTCTATTTCTATACCGCCTTCTCATATTTCTTCTTTTGGAAATTGATTTAAGCGTAATCCTTAAAATAATAAATGATAGAATTATAATACCTAAGATTTTAATGATTCTTTTAAATAGTGGAGTACTGGTTGTTGACGAAATAGAATCTTTAATTTTTGCACTAGTTTTTTTCTCAACCGAATTTTTTGCAAGTAAGTCAATAGTACTAATAAGGTTTCCATTTCTAAAGTAATTCACGGTACCTAATATATCTCCCTTATTAATTGGTGCTTCTACAGATAAGTTATAATTCAAATTTGAGGTTACATTCCATTCGTTAGCATCAAGAGGTAAAATATAGTCCAGACTTTTTGATGTTACTAATGCAACTGGTTTTTCATCAACAGCATCTAAAACATTTACAGTTGCTAACTCAGTATCTTTTGCAACTACATTCTGATACTTGAAATTTTTAAATCCATACTCCAGTAGTTTTTTTGAACCACTATAGACATCTTCTTGCTCTTCAGCGCCCATGACTACGGCGATCAGCTCTAAATTCTCATTGTTTATTGCTGAAGATACTAATACAAAGCCTGCCTGACTTGTATAACCAGTTTTAATTCCAGTAACTCTATTAAAATAAAGTGATTTTTCTCCCAATAATTTATTAGTTGATGCTACAGTTACCTGCTGATTTCTTTTATTGGTAATTGGGAGAGTTACACTATCCCTTTGAACAAATTCCCTAAACTTTGGAATATTCATTGCATACCTTGCTATGGTTGATAAGTCTCTGGCAGTAGAATAGTGCTCAGGGTCGTGGACTCCGCAAGGGTTAACAAAATGTGTATTTAAAGCCCCCAATTCAAGTGCTTTCTTATTCATCATGGCAACAAATCTACTTCTGATATCTAAAACATCTTGCCTTGACATATTTTCAAAATCGCTGTTTTCAGAAGCTATATTTTCAGCAATAATATTTGCAGTTTCGTTTGCTGAACGAATTAAAAGAGCTTGAAGCAGGTTTTCCATAGGAAGTTCTTCTCCAGTTAAAATACCTACATTCATGCCATCATTTCCAATATCAGAAACAGCAGATTGACTAGCCCTCATAAGTTGATTAAGCTTACTATTTTCCAGGGCTAGTATAGCAGTCATCATCTTTGTTGTACTGGCAGGATATAATTTAAGGTCACTGTTATATTCTGAAAGTACTTCTCCGGACTTGGCATCAATAAGAATATATGATTTAGCTTTAATATCAAGAGACTCAGCAAAAGTAAAATTAATCTTTAATAGAAAAAGTAAAATTATAGTAATTATAATAAATGCTTTTTTCAATATTCAACCTCCTAAACTAGCTGTCAGAAATAAGTATACCAGAAAATCATAAAAAGATGTAGAAAAAATCAAAAAAAACATGTAGAAAAAGGAATTTGGCAAATTTTGCAGAAATATATTATAATTAAAAAATTTCAATAGAAATAATAGCAAGCGGAGGTAAACCTAATGGAGTTTAATTTATTCGGGAAAGAATTATATGTAAACAAAGGAATATTAATGA
>CAYYEC010000342.1:0-4757 GCA_964470745.1 uncultured Eubacteriales bacterium
CAGGAAACATTAATTCCTTTACTATTATATATTAAACTACGTCGATTAGGAAAGTGTAGTGGAATATCTTTCATGGACTCAACTACACTTAATGTTTGTGATAATAGACGAATATATTCCCATAAAGTTTTCAAAGGCATAGCTCAAAGAGGTAAGTCCTCAACTGGCTGGTTCTATGGCTTTAAACTGCATCTAGTAGTAAATGACAGTGGGGAGATACTATCATTTTTTGTAACTCCAGGAGATGTTGATGATAGAAATTTGGAAGTTATTGAAAAAATATCATCTAATTTATTTGGTAAATTATTTGCCGATAGAGTATATATTTCTCAAAAGTTATTTGAAAATATATACTCTGAGGGCATCCAATTGATAAGAAGATTGAAAAAGAATATGAAAAACAAACTAATGATTTTGTGCAGGATAAAATCCTATTGAGAAAAAGAGCTTTAATCGAGACTATAAATGATTTTTTGAAGAATATTTGTCAAATAGAGCACAGTAGGCATAGGAGTGTTACCAATTTTATGGTAAATATTGTTTCTGGATTAATTGCTTATAGTTTTTTACCTAAAAAGCTAAGTATTAGCAACAAATATTGCCAGTTAATATAAGTTAGGCATATTTTGGTATAAATGTATTATTTCCTTCAGATTTAAGTTTGTTAAGAATATATCACCAATTTTTTTCGAACTCACGTTATATAAGTAAACACAGAGTTGAAATAATTAAAGGTATGAATTTGATCAAATTCATACCTTTAATTATTTTTTTACCTTTCATATCCAAAAAGCCTTAACAGATTTACTTCCTTTTCAATATTATCAACAACAGCTAAATCCTTTAGCTTATAAATTGTTTCTGCAATTAATTTATCCATCCATCCAAGATTTAATAATCTGGAGCAGCTAAAGTATAGATCCTTGTCATATACTGAGTTAGATATACACCATTCAATATATCTCCATATATTAGATGTTAATATAGGCTTGTCACTCTTTTTAATATAGTTAAATATATTTTTGACCTTTGTTATGTTTTTTGACCTTAATGATGATGCGAAAATTAAATTAGCATAGTCTGAGATACAATCATTTAAAGGAATACATTCAAATTTAGAGGCTATGATATCATCTTTATATATCGTTGGATTTTCCTTAGCTAGTATTTGTACAATTTTCCACCTCATGTTATCATTTAAGCCATACATCGAAACACAAATATTGTATAATACAAAAGCTTTCTCACTATTAGAATTTGAATGAAGATAATTTATGCATAAAAACAAATCAACAACTACACTTTCTGAATTGGAATTAAACATGGATGTCAGAGATTTCATAGCATGGTTGAAAATTAATAATGGTAATATTTTTTTTTGCGTTGTTTTAAAGGTATTTTTATCAAAGTGATTTGATATTGCTCGAGTAAGCTTAATAAGGTATATTTTTTTAGCAGAAAAATCGATAGAGTTTTTTCTAAAGTAATTTGCAGCAAGAAGCAGTCTGTTTTTATTTAAATAACATTCGATTAATCCTATCTTGGAACGTACATATTTAGAATTAAGCAGCAAAGACTTTTTAAAATACACTTCTGCATCCTTAAAATTTCCTAAATCTAAATTAAGCCTACCTAAGCAATAAAATCCATAGGCTTTTTCAGGGAACTTCTTAATATAACTCTTGTATTTGATAATTCTTATATCTATTTTACTATTTTTCTTATCCATTATCATGCACCTTCTTAATTTGTGAATTCTTTGCCTGCATCGTTCAAGTATTCTTCAATAATCTTTTGTACATGAGAATCCTTTATATTGATTGATATTTCAATTCTTCTATTCTTTTTCCTGCCAGCATCAGTTCCGGAAGTATCAATAGGTCGAAATTCAGAGTATCCAGTAGCTGCAAAATACTGTCCATATTTATTTTCTAAGGCTGGGTTTGATTGCATCAAGTAGTCAACTACACTTGATGCTCTTTTAGCTGAAAGCTCTCTATTATAAGAAGAATCTCCAACATCATCGGCGTGACCTTCAATATTAATTGAATCAATGCTGTCTCTTATGCTTTCATCATCTAATATTTTTTCAAAAGCAACTGCAAATTGGTCAAGTAAATCTTTTGCATTAGATTTGATAGTTGCTGACCCTGAATCAAATAAGAGACTTTCATTTATAATTAGGTTTGCATTATCTCCGATTGTAACTATATCCTTACCATTTAATGTAGATGAACCAATTTGGTCCTCAATAGATTCCTTAACCTTTCTTAAAATATCTACCCTCAATAATGAGATATCCTGCAGTTTTGCTCTCAAGGTTCCAAGCTCCTCATTACTATTAGCAATAATTTTTGCCTGATCTTCAAGCATTTTAGCTGAAAGCTTCAGCTGCTTTTCTCCTTGTTCAACTTCTGCTTTTGTAGTTTCAAGTTCATCATTTAATATCCTTAAAGCATCCTCTCTTTTAGTTAATTCAAGCTTTCTCTCTTCTAAAACCTGCTCTGTATCCTTTAATTGCACCTTTAAATTATTAAAATTACTCCCGAGTATTATCTGTTGAACATAAGCCAATAATATTAGGAAGAACAATACTAACACTACCGTAGACATAACATCCGTAAATGCAGGCCAGAAATTGTTGTCTTCACTTGTCTTTCTAAAATTCCTGGTTCTAACCTTCATGTGTAAACCCCCTACCTATCAATAAACGATTTTATCTCATCAAGTTTTTTATCAATTTTTGTTGCAGCGGCTTCATTATAAGTTAATGCTTGGTCTGGAAGCATTGCGATAGTCTTAGCCAATAATCTTTCATTTTCCTTAAAGGTATCAAGCATTAAAAATACTTCCTTTAAGGCATTTTGAATATTTTCAACAACCTTTTCTGAGATTTCTTTTCCGTTATATGCAAGACTTTCAGCAAAGGCATTTGCTGTTTGCTGACCAAGTGTATTGATTTCATTACTCAATTTATCCATAAGATTGCCAAATTTATCTTGATAAATTTGCATATCTTCGGTTCTTGTATGCATATCTCTTCCAAGGACGTCTCCAAGCTCTTTTATTGAGGACACGCTTGATTGTACCTCTGATACAAGTGTACCTATATCCTTAATAACCTGTCTATTGTATGAGGTCATCTCTTCTCCAGCTATTCTGATATCCTTTGAGAAATTATCAATGACTCCATAATTATCAACGATTATTTGAGAAGAATTTTTTAAGGACTCAGTTACTTTTATAAAGTTAACGTCCATTCTTTCAATATTATTTCTAAGGTTTATATTAAACTCACTAAAATCTTTCATATTTAACGCAAAGTTCTTGAGAGAAGTATCAAATTTCTCTACAGTATTGTCAAGGGCTTTTGAGGATAGGTCTACATTCATAACAACCTTTGTAAGCTTGTCCCCAAAATTATCAACAGTTTCTTGAAGTGTTCGCTGGATTTTTTCTCCAAACTCAGTAAAGGTTTCTCTAAGTATTTTGTTCATCATAGAATACTCTGTTTCTTTGTCCTTAGAAACTACCAAAGCAACAGTATTATCCAGATATTCTTCAATGTGTACCATAAGAGTTTCTCTTGCCTCAGCTGCATTAAATACTGTATACAATAGATTTAAAAGGATAGAGCAGCCAATACCAAATAAACTTGTTAAAAAGGCTACGGCCATACCTCCAACTGATGATATCAGGCCTCCGATAAAGCTATCAGGATTTTCAAACATGTCAGTCACTTTAGCATCTTTTAAAACATCAGATATATTACCAACTGTAAGAGTCAATCCTATAAATGTACCTAATAGTCCCAATGTAATAATTATTGAAATAGAGTTTTTTATAAATCTTTCTCCAACAGCCAATTCTCTTAATCTTAAGTTAAATGATTTTTCAATTATAGCCTGAGTATTTACTTCATTATAATTACCGGATGCAGTATTTTTATAGTCATCAATAATTTTGTTAAGTAAATCTGATTTGAATTCACCAGACCTTCTTCTATGTCTGTCTTCTAAATCACTTTGAATATTAGTGTACTTTTTTCTTATAACTAAATTTAAAATAAATGAAAAAGCAAAAATTCCTGTTATTAAATAAATAATAACCAGTCCAACAGTATTTAGTTCTTTAAAAAGGTTTATAACAAATCCCATATTATCACTCCTAATAGTTAAAATGTTAAAATAAAAATATAAACTATAATTTCCCAGAAAATGAAAAAGCAATTTATATAATTGAGAAATATAGTTAGTCAATTATATATTACCATATAAATTTGTACAAATTATATATATTACTTTACAATTTAATTAAGTTTTGTTGATAAAAAATTAATTTTATAATAAATTAAGAAATGATGAAATAGTAATACTCGATTTTGAGGTGATATAATTGGATCTTATTAGTGACTTTGAACCTGAGATAAATTTTGTGCTTGAAAAGTGTGAAAGTATTGTAGCTAATTATCCTGACAATTTAAAAGAAAATGGGCTTGAGTATTTGAAGAAGCTAAATCTGGTAAAGGATAGAAGTAATCGCAAAGGCGGATTTTGCTATTTAATGCCTTTCTGGTTAGGTAAAAGTTTTGATATTGATATGGATATTTGTAGAACTATCTCTTTAGCTGGAACTTTTAAGCTTCTTTATTTTATGTCTCAGGATGAAATATATGATAATAAAGTATCTGAGAATAGTTCATATGTTTTACCACTTAGTAATTTATTTTATCTTGACTTTATGAACCAGTATAGAGC
>CAYYEC010000343.1:0-4742 GCA_964470745.1 uncultured Eubacteriales bacterium
AATATTGCAAAATAATATTCCTCTGCTTATATGTTGCTTACTTCTTCCATGTAATATCTTTTTTGCAACATATATAATTATAAAATAAAGCCCCAAAAAAACAAATAAAAAAAGTCAAACTTATAAAATTTGACCTCTAAAAATATCCCAAAGTAAACTCATAGGCACAAGGCCTACTAGCTTTAGATTTCTTCCATTACTAATGAAAAAATCCAAATAAATGCTGCAATAAACAACATCTTTTACTCTGTCCTTTTGCCTGAGAGATTACACATAAAAGTGCTTGCCCCTTCGGCGCCACAATAGGTCTCTCCAGAGGTTCGTCCTGATGAGGTCTATTATACCTGAGAGTGCTACTCCTTCGGTGTGTATGGCTTGTTAATTAAATAACAAACTCAAAACAACTCTCCCCCATCAATCATCCGTAAATATTTAATTAAATAATATTATAAATTAAATCGTCAAAATATGTCAAGAATTTTTTATTTTTTATTTTCCAATTTTCTGTCTTTTCTTAGAATTTCATAAATTCCCATAGCTAAAAGAAAGAAACCAAACATTCTTTTAAGTGAATCCCCGGATATTGAGAACGCAAGTCTGGACCCAATGTATGCTCCAATAAATCCAAATAAAATTATTGGTATCGAAACAGAAAAATCAATTTTTTTATTTCTTATATGTACCACCAGAGCAACAATAGCTGTTGGAATAAAGTATATTAAATTTACACTTTGAGCCACATGCTGTTCTATATTTGCAAATATGTAAAGGGAGGGTATCAATATGGTACCTCCCCCAATTCCCATTCCACTTGTTATACCTGAAATTAATCCAATAATAAAAAATATCATTTCAACATCCTAATCGCTGCAATTAACATAAAAATTCCGAATATTTTCCTCAAGACTGTAGAAGGACATCTATGTAATAGCTTAGCACCAAAATATCCTCCAAAGATACCACCTAAAATAACTTTTAAACTTACATTCCAATCTACCAAGCCATTAGAGATATATAAAAAACTACTTGTCAGTGTCAATGGTAAAATAATGGATATTGCTGTTGCATGCGCCTTTTGGTCTTCTATATTTAAAAGTATTATCATAGCCGGGACAACAATCGTCCCACCTCCGGATCCAAATAAACCGTTTGTTACTCCTGTAATAATCCCTATTATAATATATTTATAATTAAATTTATTAAATATCTTCATAATTTACTGCTAAAAATCCATCTTATTTTTTCTATATATAGTATTTTTATTTTTCCTCTCTCCCATTACCCATCACCTATTGCCCCATATTAATAACTTTACCCGGTTGAATATCAGGATTCAGATATGACTTTAATGAGGTACTCAAAATACGTTGTATCATATATCTGTTATTTTCTAATGGCGTAACTTGCAGTTTTTCTCCTAAATAGTTAATTTCTATTAGATTTGAAGCATTAAATTCATTAGCTTTTTCCTCAAATATTATTTCAGGAGGCACAATTGAATATATAATCATTATTGTAATGCACCCTCATTCTCTCCGTTAATATTTCCCTGTACTTTTCGAAGTTTGATTAGCTCATACAATTTATTCATAGCATGGGATAATCCGCCCAGCTCATCTATAATTCCATTTTTTACTGCTTCTTCTCCAAATAAAACTATTCCTACATCATTTGCCAATTCACCTGTACGTAACATCAATTCTCTAAAATGTTCCCTTGTTATATTAGTGTTTTTTGATACAAATTGCACAACTCTTTCCTGCATTTTATCAAAATATTCATAGGTCTGAGGAACACCTACAATCATACCACTTAATCTTAAAGGATGAATTGTCATTGTTGCTGAAGGCGCTATAAATGAATAGTTTGTGGATACAGCCATGGGTACTCCTATACTATGACCTCCACCTAATACTAAGGATACTGTCGGCTTGGACATACTTGCTACCATTTCAGCAATAGCGAGACCTGCCTCTACATCTCCTCCAACTGTATTTAAAATAAGCAGCAGACCATCTATCTCGTCATTTTCTTCTATGGCTATAAGCTGTGGTATAATATGTTCATATTTTGTGGTTTTGTTCTGTGGCGGCAAAACCATATGTCCCTCGATTTGTCCAATTATAGTAAGACAATGAATATTTCCTTTAGCATTTAAAGTTGAAGCTGTCCCCAGCTCCTTTAAAACTTCAATTTTATCACTTTTATCAATTTCTTCACATTTTGGACAATCTGCTTGATTTTTTCCGAAAGTAACTTTATTATTAAAATCCAAATTATCACAACCTTTTTTATAATAAATCTATTATTAGTTATGTTTATTTGTATTATTCAAGATTTTTTTTCTTTAAACTAAAAATGGCAGTTCCTAATTGACACAATCCATGGTGCCGATTAGGAACTGCCCCTGTCTTGGTTCTTCTCTATTTTTTACCCCATTTTGCCAACGCATCGGCTAAGGCTGAATTTATTTGTTCTCCTTGATGCTGTTTCTTTAAGAAGTTATTAACTTCTTTTTTATTTACTTTTTCACTTTTCCTTTTTGTAAATTCTGACATCCTTTCTCTGTAACCACAAATACAAGCAAAAATTTTATTTTCACCCTCACCTCTGATTTCCATTTTCTTATGGCATTCAGGACATCTTGCATTAGATATTTGTGATACACTCTTACGATATCCACATTCCCTATCCTGGCATACTCTCATTTTACCCTTTTTACCATTAACATCTAAAAGAAACTTTCCGCACTCCGGACATTTTTCTCTGGTTAAATTATCATGCTTATAATTTTTATCACTTTCCAATACCTTCTTTACTACTTTTGATGCATATTGCTTCATCTCACTAATATAAATATTGGAATTGACTTTTCCTTTGCTTATTAAAGCAAGCTGTTGTTCCCATTTAGCTGTAAGCTCAGGTGATTTTAAATCCTCAGGTACAAGACCAACTAACTGAATACCCTTCGAAGTAGGTATTATTTCTTTTCCTTTTCTCTCCATATAAAAGGAATTGAACAGCTTCTCTATTATATCCGCTCGAGTGGCAGGAGTTCCCAATCCACTGCTTTTATCCATAGTTTCTCTGAGCTCATCATCATCTATAAATTTACCCGGATGTTCCATTGCCGATAGTAGAGTAGCTTCATTATATCTTGCAGGTGGCCTGGTTTTATTATTATATTCTCTAATTGATAATATTTTTACTTCCTCTCCCTTTTTCAATTCCGGTAAAGATTGATCATTGTCTTCATCCTCAGCTGATTCTTTCTTTTCAATCTCAGACATTCCCTCATATACTGACTTCCATCCTTTTGATTTGACTATTTTACCTTTTGCATAGAATAATTCGCCTTTTACGTCTATTTTTACTGTTGTTTGTTCATATTCAAAAGGATCGTTTAAAACTGCAATAAATCTCTTTATAATTAAATCATATATGTGTCTTTCCTGCTGGTTTAAATCTGATAGATTTACATATTGCTCAGTTGGTATAATTGCATGGTGATCTGTAACCTTACTATTATCAACAAATCTTTTGGTTACCTGAATTT
The DNA here is from genome assembly GCA_964470745.1 of uncultured Eubacteriales bacterium. Lineage (GTDB taxonomy): Bacteria > Bacillota > Clostridia > DSM-8532 > CAYYEC01 > CAYYEC01. Next base: position 3,557 of record CAYYEC010000343.1, read on the forward strand.
TTCTTTTGAGTACGTCTCTAGCTAACTGAGTATATGGTCCAACAGCTATGCTTTTCAATCTTTCCGGCAATGTGGGAACTATATCGTTAGTAATATATCTCGAGTCTGTACGTGGATATGTTACAAGCTTATGACTTTCATATAGAGACTGCATAATTGATAATGTCTGCTTTGCAGAATAACCATATTTTCTATTGGCATCTCTCTGCAGCTCAGTTAAATCATAGGCTAAAGGTGGAAGCTCTTTTTTTGCTTCTTTCTTTACATCTATAATTTTACCATTTTGTCCCTTTACTTTATTTAATATACTATCAACTTTATTTTTATCAAATAATCTGATTTGTCCACTTTTTGTGTCCTGCCATTGAATACTATACCCATTAGCTTTTGCTTCAATAGTCCAATAGTCTTTGGGCTTGAACTTCCTAATCTCTTCTTCCCTTTGAACAATCATATTAAGAGTTGGAGTTTGAACTCTTCCAGCTGAAAGCTGTGCATTATACTTACATGTCAAAGCTCTTGTAATATTAAGTCCTACAAGCCAATCTGCCTCAGCTCTGCATTTAGCTGACATATACAGGCTTTCATATAAATTCCCGGGTTTTAGATTTGCAAAGCCTTCCCTTATGGCTTTATCTGTCTGGGATGATATCCACAAACGTTTAATAGGCTTTCTCCAGCCTGCCTTCTGTATAATCCATCTTGCTACCAATTCTCCTTCTCTTCCTGCATCAGTAGCAATTACTAATTCATCTAAATCTTTTCTCTGCATAACTTTCTTAATTTCAAAAAAATGTCTTGAAGTTTGTTTAATAACTGATAATTCAAATTTGTCAGGTAAAATAGGCAGAGTCTCAACGCTCCACTTTTCATATTGCTTTCCATAAAACTCAGGACTCTCCAATTCAATAAGATGTCCAAGTCCCCAAATAATTACATATTTAGATCCCTCTAAGCATGCTGAACTTTTTTTATCACATTTTAAAACCTTCGCTATATCACGAGCCACAGATGGTTTTTCAGTCAAAATCAATATTTTTCCCATATTTTCTCCAATTTTAATTTTTTAGTCATTATATCAAATATATAAACGTTGTTCAAGGATTGCTACTTATACTTTAGTGCGGAATGTGTAAATATTGCGAAATAAGTGCCAAATTCCCGTTTCGGAATCAAGGGGACAGTT
>CAYYEC010000344.1:0-4738 GCA_964470745.1 uncultured Eubacteriales bacterium
CATCGGCCGACAGTACTCCCACAGTAGTAACATTGGGAAAATCTAAGCCCTTAGCCAGCATCTGTGTTCCTATAAGTATATCAATATTTCTATTTTTAAAATTATTGTATATTTTTTTATAGCTTTCAATCCCATTCATGGAGTCCATATCCATTCTTTCAACTATTGCTTTAGAAAACAATTTTTTTACAAGTATTTCAGCATGCTGTGTTCCGGCACTGAATTGTTCTATTTTCTCACTGCCGCATTTAGGACATTTATCGAACATTTTTACCGTTCTGCCGCAATAATGGCATTTTAACATATTTCCTTTTATATGATATGTCATAGAAACATCGCATCTATCACATCTTACGGTATAGCCGCACTTCTTACATGTTACAAAACCGGAGTAACCTCTTTTATTCAAAAATAAAATCACTTGTTCTTTCTTACTTAATGATGATTTTATGCTTTCATATAAGGATTCACTGATGATCGTATTATTTCCTTTATCCAATTCTTTACTCATATCAACGATTTTTATATCAGGCATCTCGGAATTATCAATACGTCTGTTTAATTTTACAAGCTCTATTTGTCCCTTTATTGCCATATAATATGTATTGACAGATGGTGTTGCAGTTCCTAAAATTACTTTTGAGTTGAAAATATATGCCATTTTTATTGCAACTTCAACAGTATCGTATTTAGGACTTGTTGAAGATTTATAGCTGTCTTCATGCTCTTCATCAATAACTATTACTCCTAAGTCCTGTATTGGTGCAAAAATAGCCGATCTGGCTCCGATTACCACATCTACTTCTTTATTGCGGACCTTATTCCACTGTATAAATTTTTCTTTTTTACTCAGTCTGCTGTGGAATACAGCTATTCTTTCACCAAATCTTTTTTTAAATCTATCTATGGTTTGTGTCGTAAGTGATATTTCGGGAACAAGCATAATTGATTGCTTATTCTTTTTCTGATAGTATTCTATTATTTCCATATAAACTTCTGTTTTTCCGCTTCCGGTCACGCCGTAAAGCAAAAAAGCCTTATTGGAAGATGATAATATCTGACAGCATGCTTTATTTTGTTCATTGTTTAATGTTACATGTTTATCAGGTAATATTTCATTTTTGTCTTCAGCTTTATATAATACTGTTTCAACTTGAAGTATACCTTTTTTTATCAAATTATTTACAACCGAAACACTAACTTTCAAATCTGAAGTTAATTTTTTTATATCTGTACTATTGTTGTTACGTAAATAATTAATAACTTTTATTTGGCCGGCTGTTTTATGTATGGCATAATCATTTTCGGTTTTTCTAATGTCCTTCAGACTTACTAATTTGACATAATTCTTTTTACTACCTAATTTTTCCTTATTTTCTGTACTGATAATATTTTTATCTTTTAAAATATCAAGTATTTTATACAAGTCATTTCCTTTATAAACTTTTTTCAATTTGGAAAGTTCAAAATTTCCTGACTTTATTTTGTTAAGTACTAATAGTTCTTTTTCGTTTAATGAAATCTCTTCAAATCTTGAACTATTTACTTTTATAACAATATCATGTTCATATTTTATCATGGCAGGAATCATTAAACGAATTGCATCTGAATATTTGCATATATATCTTTCTCTAATCCAAAAAGCCAGCTTTATCATTTCATCTTTAACTATTTGAAAGTCATCTATAACATCTACAACAGATTTAATTTTATTTTTAGGCAGCCGGCAATCCGCAGTAAGTGAAACTATTAAAGCATCAACCAAATTTTTATTCCTGCCGAAATTACCTTTTACTCTTTTACCTATATTTACTTTTTTTTCTAATTCAGAAGGTATACCATAGGTGTAAATCTGATCTGTACTCTTTGAATTATTGTTTATAATAACATGTGCATATAAATTATACATACTAACTCCAATAAAATTATTGATACCTTCTCGCATATTTCATAAATAATAATGCCTAAACTAAATAATCAGTCATATGACTGATTATTCCATTTCATTATTCTGATCTTGTTCTTCCGAATTGTATTGGGTACTAATATCTTCTTCTACATCATCAATTTCAACAGTATCTTCTGCATTATCATCTTCCCCGATAATATCTTCTGCAGACAAATCCTCATCTGAATCATTTTCCACACGCGCAGCTTCTTCCGCCAATTGCTGCTGTTCTTTCTTATATTGATCTAAATTATATATTGCACCATATTTTCTATCATAAAATTCTTCTATTGCTATACCTACAGGTTTAATAGTATCTGTATCAATAAATACTTCCTGCCCTTCTATTATCTGTCTGGCTCTTTTTGATATTATGGTAACCAGAGAATACCTGCTATCCACCATATCAATAAGCTCATCTATAGATATTTTTCTCATATATTATTTGCCTCCTTAATCTTATTTATTAATTCTGTATTTCTAACAACCTTATTTCTCTCTGCATAGATTATTTGTTTTATTTTGTTTACAGCTGTTTCCACCTTGTCGTTTAGTATAACATAATCATATTGAAAGGCATTATTCAATTCTTCGTAAACACATTTCATCCTTTTCGTTATAGCTTCCTTTGAATCTGTTCCTCTGCCCTCAATTCTGTTCTTTAATTCTTTTAATGACGGAGGTAGTATAAAAATAAAAACTCCGTTGGAATAATTTTTTTTAACCTCTAATGCCCCTTGTGTGTCAATCTCTAATATAATATCATTCCCATTTTCTAATTCGTTTAACACATATTTTTTCGGTGTTCCGTAATAATTTCCATATACATTGGCATATTCTAAAAATTCATTGTTTTTTATTTTTTTTAAAAATTCACTTTCTTCCACAAAAAAATAATTAATACCTTCTATCTCACCGACTCTGGGTTTACTTGTTGTAGCTGATATTGAAACTTTTATATTTTTTAAATCTTTTATCAGTTTTTTACAAATCGTAACTTTGCCGGAACCTGAAGGACCTGATATTACTATTAATAATCCACTATCCATTTCATTTACCTTCTTACTTAATATTATGATTATTATGCTCGAACCTCTGTGCCATAGTATCAGGCTGGATAGCTGATAAAATTACATATTCACAATCTGTTATAATAACCGCTCTTGTTTTTCTTCCGTAAGTAGCGTCAATAAGTTTGCCCTTTTCACGAGTTTCTTGAATTAAACGTTTAATTGGTGCTGATTCAGGACTTACAATTGCTATAATTCTGTTTGACAATGCTATATTTCCAAATCCTATATTTATAGTGATATTATTATTTGTCATTCTTATCTCCTATTCAATATTTTGTATTTGCTCTCTTATCTTTTCTAATAAGTTTTTGATTTCAATAACTATTTGAATTATTTGTAAATTCCCAATTTTAGAACCTATTGTATTTATCTCTCTGTTTGCTTCTTGTATAATAAAATCCAATTTTCTGCCAACACTTCCGCCTTTTTTTAATGCATTATCCAATTGACTCATATGTGACTTGAATCTTACTATTTCTTCATTAATATCACTTTTATCGGCATAAAATACAATTTCATTGTATAACCTGTTTTCGTCCAATTCATATGTATTACCAAGCTGCTCCTTTATTCTTGTCTCAAGTTTATTTTTATAATCCGATACTATTGACTGAGAATTTTCACTAATTATTTCAATTTGATCTAAAATGTCTTCAATACTGATTCTAATATCCTTTTCGAGCTGCTGCCCTTCCTTTAATCTCATTGAAATAAGATTATCTACTGCCTGCTGTACAGAAGCTTCAACGCATATTTTTAATTCTTCTTCATCTTCGCTGCCTTCTCTGGACACAAGAACATCCTGGAACTTTATTATAGTATCAATTTTAGGTTCACTGTCAATTTTTAGTTCATTTATAATTTTATCTATAGCAGATTTATACTGCCCTGCTAAATTTAAATTTGGGACAATAACTGTATCTGATTCACTTATATAGTCTATATTAAGATATACATCTATTCTACCCCTTTGAATATGTTTTTTCAATATTTTTCTGATATTATCCTCAAAAAAGCGCAAATGCCGCGGTGTTTTTATATTTATATCGCAATATCTATTATTGATTGTCTTTATTTCGGATGTAATACATCTTTTCCCATCACTGTACTCACCCTTTCCATATCCGGTCATACTAAAAATATTTGACATTTTAATCTCCATTTTATGTATTCTATTAGATTATTATAACATTTTTTTTAAAATAGTAAATAAAAAATTTATTTTTTAAATGACATAAATCCGATTTTGTTGTAAAATATAACAATAATTATATTAACAATAATTATAAATCAGAAATACAAATATAGAATTATGAATTTAATCTTAATACATATACTTTAAATTTGCATAATTAAATGACAGGAGGATTTTTATGTCTTTAGACGGTATTTTTGTAAGCAGTATTGAACATGATTTGAATAAATTGATTGGAGGACGAATAGATAAAATATATCAACCTGATAAAAATGAAATTATAATAGCAATAAGAAACGACCGGGAAAATTATAAACTTCTTATGACTGCCGCCAGCAGTAATCCGAGAATTCATACGACCAAAATTTCAAGAAAAAATCCTGAACAGCCTCCCATGCTTTGTATGCTGCTTAGGAAACACCTCACAGGTGCCAGGCTGGTTAATGTTAAACAGATAAATTTTGACAGAATAATAGAAGTTATATTTGAATGTAAAGACGAACTTAAAACAGATGTGACAAA
>CAYYEC010000345.1:0-4737 GCA_964470745.1 uncultured Eubacteriales bacterium
AAATATAGGTGTAAATGTACATTATATACCTGTTTATTATCATCCTTATTACAAAAAATTAGGATATACCAGGGGGTTATGTCCAAATGCAGAAAAACTATATGAAAGGATTATTACATTACCTTTGTTTCCTAAAATGGGGAAAAGTAATATCTATTATATAATAGAAACAGTGGAAAACATTATTTCCAAATACAGACTAGATGGTTAAAGGTATAAAATCTTTGGTAAATATAATCAATCTTATAAAACAAAATATAATTCAGTTTAAACTATATAAGTTACGTTAAAGAATTTACATAGAAGAATTGCGTAATTTATAAACAGAGGTAACCTGAAAAGTAATTTCTCTATAGCATACAGGTTACAAATATAGGAAGTACATTTTTAAAACTCAAAAAATTATAAATAGTTGTTTTAAAAAAAGTACTGGTATATGGTTTTACGATAATTTAAAAAGGATGTAAAATGATTATCGTAAAACATATAAAATAAGTATAAACTTTTTACTTTATTTTTCCGATTATATTATTATAGGAATATTTTGCAGTGTTACACGGAGGGATTATTATGAAGATTGAAGGCACGGATGCTTTTATACTAAAGAATCAAAATATTGATAAAAATGTATCTTTTAAAGAAAGAAAGGATGTTTCACTATCTCAAATCAGTAATATAGAAGAAAAAATGGTTTCACAAATTACAAAAACTGAGAAAAATGAACTTCCTATTTCTGATAAGGTTGTTATTGAAGCTATTGAAAAGGCTAATAAAGCAATAACAGGAGCTAATAGAAGTTTTGAATTTTCTATTCATGAAAAAACAAAGCAAATAATGATAAAAGTAATTGACACGGAAACAAAAGAAGTTGTTAAGGAATTTCCTCCAGAGAAGATACTTGACATGATAGCTAAAATGTGTGAAATGGCTGGCATTTTAGTTGACGAAAGAAGGTGATGGTATGTCAGTAAACGGTGTTTCATCTTTTGGTTCAATTTATCGTATAGGCGGGTTAGCTACCGGACTGGATACAGACCAGCTTGTAAGTGACTTGATGAATGTAGAGAAAGCTCCTTTGGTAAGATTACAGCAAAACAAACAACTATCGGAATGGAAGAGAGACGAATTTAGGGATATAATTAATTTAGTGAGAGGTCTTAAAGATGAGTATTTTAATGTCTTAAAGCCTTCAAGTAATATGCTCAGCCAATCTACATATAAAGTATTTTCATCTGAAACAACTGATAGTAATTATGTTACTGCTACTGCAACGTCAGCAGCTCTTGAAGGCAGCCACACAATAAGCATTACACAAGTAGCCACAGCAGATAAAGCTGTCAGCTCTGCCGGCATCACAAAATCTTTGACAAGTACTTCTGCTATTTCAACAGGAGTAGGAAGTGATGTTACAAATGCAAGTGGAAAAACAATAAATATTACTTTGGATGGAATTGAAAGGGAGATTACATTAGGAACATATACAGATGCTACAACTGTTGCTGATATGTCTTCTGATATACAAAGCAAAATAGATACAGCATTTGGTTCAGGAAAGATTACAGTAACTGAATCCGGTGGACAGATTACTTTTGATACTACGGGAGGGGCAAGTAAAATTTCCCTCGCAAGCGGTACAACTGATGACGCACTGACATATTTACAGATAGACTCAGGATCTTCAAATAGAATTAATACGTCAGACACATTAGAAACTTTGGCATCAAAGCTTGATGCAGGTTTAACTTTTGATGCCAGTGATAATGTTGTTTTTAGTATAAATGATAAAGAATTTACATTTTCTAAAACTACATCATTATCAAGTATGATTAGTTCCATAAATGCAGATACCACTGCAAATGTAAATATAACTTATGATGAAACTGTAGATAAATTTAGTATTACATCAAAACAACTGGGAGATGGAGATAATATAAGAATTACTCAAACAGGAGGTACTTTTTTTGACGGAGCTTCAAAAATAACAACGGCTGCTCCTGTAACAACTGAAGGTGTTGATGCAATTGTAAAAATTGATGGAGAAACTCTTACAAGAAGCAGTAATAATTTTACGATTAATAATATAACCTATAATCTAAAAAAGGCTCACACTGACCCTGCAACGCAAAGTGAAACTATCAGTATTACAAAAGATACTGATGCCATTTATAATAACATTACTAATTTTGTAGAAAAATATAATGAAATTATTGGTAAAATAAATGATAAGCTGATAGAAAAATATGATAGAAACTATAAACCTCTTACGGATGATCAAAAAGAAGAAATGACTGATGACCAAATAGAAACTTGGGAAAATAAAGCTAAAAAAGGACTTTTAAGAAGTGATAATTTACTTCAAGGTTTAATAGACAAGACCCGAAGAGCGTTATTTGATGAAATTGACGGATTGAGTGTAAATCTTAAAAATATAGGAATTGATACAGGCAGTTATTTGAATAAAGGAAAGCTTATAATTGATGAAACAACTTTAAAAGAAGCTATAACAAATGATGCAGATTCAGTTATGAATATATTTGCAAAGGAATCTGAAAGTCAGCCTTCATATAGTCATGATTTGACGGCCTCAGAAAAAACAACAAGATATAATGAAGAAGGAGTAGCAAATCGCCTTTATGATGTATTTGAAGAATATATTTCAACAATAAGAGATAGTGACGGAAAGAAAGGATTACTTCTTGAAAAAGCAGGTATTGAAGGAGATGTTACAGAATATGGTAACATATTAAATAAAGAAATAGCTGCATATAATGAAAAAATAGATGAAATGTTAGATAAAATGGAGTATAAAGAAAATTGGTATTATCAGAGATTTGCAGCTTTAGAAAAGGCAATTGCTCAAATGAATAACCAAAGTTCATGGTTAAGCGGTCAGCTTGGATAAAAATACAATATAGGGAATTTTATTAAATGTATTTTTAATCTTAAAATCCGGAGGAGGAAAATAATGACAAGTTCAAATTTATATTCACAATACAAAAATAATGCGATAAATACAGGCAGACCGGAAGATTTAACATTAATGCTGTATAATGGTCTGGTGAAATTCATAATGAAGGCACAAAGTGAAATTGAAGAGAAAAAATTTGAAAAAGCTAATAATAGTGTTATTAGAGCTCAAGACATAATCCGGGAATTTCAAGCAACCTTAGATATGAAATACGAAATATCTCATAGCTTGATGCTATTATATGATTATATGTATAGAAGACTGCTTGATGCAAACATCAAAAAGAATATAGAAATCCTTGAAGAAGTACTTGGTTTTGCAAAAGAACTGCGTGACACCTGGGCACAGGCAATGAAACTTGCAAGGCACCCCCAAAAGGAAGCTGTAGGGATGGGTATATAAAAGTTATCTAAAGAGGTGGTTAGATGGATGTAGCAGCATTATCATCGGTGATGTCAACATCAAAAGTAAAGCAGCAGGCTTCCTTATCTGTTATGAAAATGGTAATGAATACTGGGAAAGAGAATAGTTCGGGAATTATTAATATGATGAAATCATCGTCAGCATCCCTTGAGCGTTCAGTTAATCCCAGTAAAGGAAGTAATTTTGATGTGAAAGTATGATTATCTAAAAATGTTTTCAGGTGTTAATTTACTTGAAAACATTTTTTTTGAAAGAATGTATAAATATTTAAATTTATTTCAAAAATCGTTTAATAATATTTTTATTCTAATACCTAGTGGTTTGTAAAGCTTCTTTTTCATAATGTTATTCAAAAGCTTTACAAATCCATTTCCGCTGTCTGTGGTCTGCACACCATGAACAATATACGTTACAGACCACTAGATTATATTCAAAAATTACCATTCATAGAAACTAAATATATTCAAAATGTAGTTTATACAATGATATTTGTTCATATAAAAAATCATTATATGAGAAGAAAACTAAATGTTGACAAAATAATGCTAAGAGTGTTATTATCAAAAACATGAGTAAAAAACCCTTTAATATCAATGGCTATAGGGATTTTTCAATAATTTAATAAATTTATGGAGGTTGATATAATGAGAGAGTTTGGAAAGAGAATTATTATTAGTTTAGTTATTATTTTTATGTTGGGGGTTTTAGTACCTTTTACAGGATTTGATTTAAAAGCAGAAGCATATGGGTATACAAATGATTTATGTACAGATCCAAATAATGCAAGTGCAAGCAGCGAATATGGGACTCGTAGTGCTAGTAAGGCATTTGATAATTTAAATACATCATATACAAGTAATGCATGGATGGCAAATACAAATAATGGGAGTGAGTGGATAAAATATGATTTTGGAGCAGGCAATGAAAAAACAATACAAAAATACATAATAATGTCAAGTGCTGGAGACTCAATAGTTGGTAAGTGTGCACCAAAAGATTTTATTTTTCAGGGAAGTAATGATGATACTAACTGGGTTGATTTAGATACTAGAACTAATGAAACGAATTGGAGTTTGTCAGAAACAAGAGAGTATATTTTAACTAACACAAATAGTTATAGATATTATAGAATTTATATAAATGCAATTAATATAGGTGGAACTTATCCAATAATCGGTGAAATTGAAATGATGGAATTAAATACCGAGAAATCATATATTTACTCAGATGATTTGTGTACGAATTTAAATAATGCAAGTGCAAGCAGTCAATATTCTAATAGGAGTGCAAGTAGAGCATTTGATGATGTTAATACAGATTACACCTATAATGCATGGGAAGCAAAT